>JBCBQE010000043.1:0-15654 GCA_039820385.1 Cyanobacteria bacterium J06635_10 | reverse complement strand
TGAGTATCGTTAAATCTCTTACATAATATAGGTTTTCAAAGTTTTTGATCTTTTAATTAAGATAATTATCTGAACTTATAAATAAAAAATTGCAGTTTGATAAATTATAGTAAAACTAAGAAATACAAATGTATCTTGATTAAAAAAGTATTAATACTGAAAATATAGGTTGAATAGTAACAAATTTGATCGATGACATTAACGAATAACAAGGACTCAGAAGCCTGAGTAGGTAGACTATATTTGTATAAAAAAATATTTTCAGGTGAATCAAAAGACCTAGAGAAAATGATTTTAATTGTTAATACCTCCTTGATTTTGAGAACAAAATGTAGGATAAAATACAAAGATAGATCATTTAACATGATTTTTCTCCGAAAATAAAAAATTCCCAGGAGACGTTTAAAAATGTCTAAAATTCAAATAAATGATGTCAAATTAGATGGAACTGAGCTATTTAATGATTCAGAAACATTTCTGGATGAATTGAAAGATAGTGAAATGGAGCAGGTATTTGGTGGCTTAAGCAAACTTCCACCGGATGAATATGCAATAACAACTGCATACATTCCTCAGCCAACTCCTCCTATAAAGCTGCCGATTCATCCAAGAGAGCCAATTCACCCAAGAGAGCCAATTCACCCTATAGATTGGAAGCCATTTCCCCTACCATTTCCCCGTCCCCATCCCTTTCCCTTTCCCTTTCCTCGCCACCCCCAAAGTCCGGTAGAACTGTAGCCTTCTTTTAATAATAACCTTCACCTCAAAATTATTTATCTATGGGGTGGAGGTTGCAATCAAATTAGTAAAACATCTTTAAATTTTGGTTGAATAATCGCTGAGAGAATTTATCGCTTATTCTTTATGTCAAGCATTTGATAATTATTTTATTAAAATATAAAAAACTTCCAAAACCTATATTCTGTAAGAGATTTAATAATGCTTATCTTAACTTGTACATCAAAAGTCGCAGTTTGATAAATTATAGTAAAAACAGTAAATATGAATGGAATTATTAAATGAACCTATTAATACTGAAAAAAATGGTTTAGTCGGAACATATTTTATGAATAATATTAACGAAAAATAAGGAATTGGAAGCGTGTCCACTGAGAGGATGTCTGTATAAATAGTAGATTATCAATGAATAATAAAGACATCGAACAAAAATCAATTGTGAATACCTCCTTGATTTTTAATTAGAAATGTCGAATAAAATACAATTATGAATCATTTAACGTGATTTTTGATTCAAAACAAAAAATTCCCAGGAGACGTTTAGTAATGGCTAAAATTCAAATAAATGATGTCAAATTAGATGGTAATCAGCTATTTAATGATTCAGAAACATTTCTGAATGAATTGAAAGATAATGAAATGGAGCAGATAGTGGGTGGTTTAGCCCCATATCAACAGAATTTAGTTGCAATCACAAGTGCTTATTTCCCTTCCGAAGAAGAGAAAAGACTGCCGCTTAGAGTTACAGATGTATTAGACGCTATAAATCAACCTGTAGAGCCGGTTGAATCTAAAAAGCCGACTTTTGACTTTAAGAAGCGATTTAACTTGCAATTACCCTTAGATCTTAACAAAATAATAGATCTACCCCCCATAGATCCCAGTAATTTTGTAATCTTTGGATAAACGCAACCCTCACCCCATACTTATTTATCTATGGGGTGGAGGTTGCAATCAAATTAGTAAAACATCTTTAAATTTTGATTTAGGAATAGTTAAATGATTGAAAATTTTGTTTCTGAAAATAATGAAAATACTTTTCAGAATAGCAAATCAAATTTAGAACCAGAATTAAAGCTACAAGGATTTGAAGGTAAACAGCATCAATTGCCTCTGCCACAATATCCAAAATTGGCTGCATCGATAAATAGCTATCAAGAGCAAATTATTTTTTCCCAAGAAGGTAGAGATTTTGCCTTTCAGGTTAATAGTCAAACCGGAAACAAACTGAAGAAAATTTTGGGAATGATGGATGGAACAAATAGTTTGACTAAGCTACAGGAAATGTTCTCTCTTAATCATCCGGAAGCAATCAATAGTTTAGTGGGTTACTTAGATGAAAATAAATTGCTTGATGATGCTTCTGATATCAATATTGAGTCGAGTTTAATTACTTTGTTGGAGTTAGAATCATTTACAAATGAACTACTCAAAAATCAAGTATTTGAAAATAAATTTAGATCGATCGAACCAGATGCATGTGATTTACAACTGAATGTTATCTATGGTTTTGCAGTAGAAATGTATCACTTTTTTGAACGCAAAGCCTATATTGAATCTTCTGCCCTAAGTGTTCCAGGCTCTAGAGAAATTCGACAATTAATAAACCAAATTTACTGCAAAGAATATGGACAAGATAGACTTTTATTAGAAGCGCTTAATTCTATCGGTATTAGCAATGAAGACTTAATCGATACAATTGCACTTCCACAAACCATGGCACTATGTAATAGTTTGGCATATTGGGCTAGTTTTGATTCACTCTTTTACTTTAGTATTTTAGGAGTATTAGCAAATCAGAACATGAAAAATCTGACATCCTATCTTCAGATTTGTGAAGAATTAAAAATGGATTCAGACTTCCTTAATGCAATTAAAAAACTAATCATTAGCCAGCAGAATAGTGAAGTTCAGAATATTGCTCATCAAATTTTCCAAGAACTCGATCGCGTGGATGAACAAGCAAAGCAACGTTTAAAAAGGCAAATGCATCTGTTCGCGGAAATGTACAGTAACTTTTCTAACGCTATGTTTGATTATTCTTCACATACACACAGTTTGTTGCGTCAAGTTTCAGCGATTTAAAATTTAATCAAATCATCTAAAAAATCAGTAAAACAGGTTAATAAATGACACTAACTAGAACTGTATTCCAACAACCACTTTTTAAAGAACGAGTATTCTTTGAATTTAAAGATACTGAAATTATTATTTCTGATTCCACTCAAGCTTTTTCTATTTCTGCACCACCGGAATATTATCAAGAGATAGTTAAACTATTAAGACTTTTGCAAGTTGATGGTTTCTCTCCAGAAACATTAGGTAAAGCTTGTCCGGAAATTCAAGAGGATATACCAGAATTACTCGCTGATTTCGATCGTCGTGGTTTATTGATTGAAACTGAGAATCCAGCCACATCTGTTGGGATGAGCGGCAGCCAATTCTATCGAGACTTATGGCGATTTTTGGAACGTTTCAAGCTGCAATTTCCATACTCTCCATTTTTTGACAAAATGGCTGATGGAACGATTACTAAAAACCAGTTGCTTGGCTATGCTTTGGAATCTTACCATGTTACTCATTTATGTCCTAAACTTTTAGCTCCTGCCTTAGCAAATTATGAATCTAATCCCGTTCACAAACTTCTTCAGGAATTCTTTGTCTCAGAGTTACATCACGATCGTTTAATTGAAAAATCTTTGAAAAGTGTGGGAATTAAAGATGAACAAATTGAAACCATGCAGCCACTACCGAGTACTTTTGCCATTTGTTCATCTCTAGCAGTTTTTGCCAAGCAAGATCCTTTAAGTTTTAAAACTGCACTAATGCTGTTTGAACAAGATGAACAGAAGTTTCACGAGTTTTTTAAAAAGCAATCTCAAGCTTTAGAATTACCCGAAGATTTTTATAAACCTATTTTGCTTCATGCTGGGATTAATAAAGATGCCGCTCATGAAGATATTACAGGAGTATTGCTGGCTCAAATACCTTATATAACTCCATCGGAACAATTGGAAGTAAAGAAAAATATGGCAAATTTAATGGAGTTAATTTCTTTGCGGAGTCATGAAATAATGGATTACTACGGAAATGCCGATAACCCTGTTCCTCGTTGTTTTGTTTAAATTTAGTTAAGAGTTAGGGGTTATTTAAGCTTTCACTGGATTTTGATGCATATACTTATATATTGCAGCAATATTCCGAGCATCATCAATTCCGCGATGGTGAGTACCTTGCAATTCTATTCCTAAATAGTCTAAAGCCTGCGCCATCCCAAATCTTCTTTTCTGATCGCCAAGATATAAAGAAAATTCCTTTTTAATATTTCGATGTTCCGAGCCGAAAGGATAAATTAAATTATGAAATTCGCAATCTTGAAGAAATTGCTTTTTATCATAATTGCCCCAGGAACAGAATATATTTTCGGCATAGAAATCAATCCATTTTTTAAATTCAGGAATTGCTTCTGGAAAAGTCGGTGCAGTATCAACTTCTTGCTGAGTAATAGTAGTCAATTCAGTACAAAAATCTGTTAACAATGGATGTCTCACAGGTTTGATAAACTGCTGATATTCCGAATCTATTTCCCAAGTAAAACGGTTCAACATTACTGCACCAATTTCAATTATTTCCATTTCTTGGCTGGGAATATTACCATCATTGGAGCAAGTTGCTTCTAAGTCTACAATTAAAAAATAACTGGTCATTTATTAGTTCTTTATGTAAAGGCTTGACAAACACCCTAAAGCGCGGGTATATAGCGTTTTTCACGCTTGATGCAATACACGAAACTACCTCCTTCCCCTCTCCAAAATAGCGGAGAGGGGTGCTCGGAGAGCGGGGTGAGGTTTTGAGTCTATTCGACTCAACTGAAAACTCCTGCAATCTGCAAAGCGCTGTAAATTATCCCTCGTAAATCGCGATCGCTCTTACATTGGCTGAGCGGCTTATCGCAATCAATTATCTATTACCGATAAAAGGTTTAACCCAACCAAGTTTAATGGCGCTATCGAGGCTAGAGGCTGCAACAGCAAACCCCAGGATACTTTCTAAAGCAAGGAGTATAAAAGGAAAAACTGAAAGCGAAAAATTTAATCCCGCATCCACCTGAGTTAAACCCCGCACCAATCCAAAAGCAAAAACGCTGCCAGCTTTCAGTTGGGGGTTTTCATCTTCACGAATAATATAGCGATATGTAACGCCGAATAGAAAACCGGAAAAACCAGCGATTCCAGTACTTATTAACCACCGCCAATTCAGCGTAATTGCACTCAAATTATAAAAGTTGTGAAAGTAATCTTTCAGTAACGAGTGATTAAAAATAGAAGCTAGAATAAATACTAAAGAAAAACTCAAAGCACAAATAATTGCAGCCTTGAGAGATTCTAAACGCTCCGTCATTAGATCTAAGTTAGAAGTTTCTTTCATCACAGCACAATTATCAATTACCAATTATCAACAACCAATTTTTCACTGATAATTATCCCTTGGCTACCATGCTCCATGCTATAAAGGCTGAATACCTATGTAAACTCGTAACTGATAATTGTATGATAAATATGGAGTTATTAAGACAGGAAGTTTAAAAGTAGTATTATGGCGATTTTGACTTTAGGCTGGGTTTCTCTATTGGTTGTTTTTACTTGGTCAATTGCAATGGTAGTTTGGGGTCGTAACGGACTATAGTATCCGAAATGGAAGGTTCATTTCTCAACATTTTGGCCATATCAGCCTTGGTGTTACTCGTAGCTGTTACGGGTGGCGTGATATATTTGACTCTGTTAGGATGGCGCGATCGCCGTCTTCTAGAACGAGAAAAACGTGAAATGCGCCGTAGCTCATCCCCTAAGCGATGATTTAGTTTCTCGGCGCTATCTCCTAACAATTCCCCCCAAAACGAATGTAGAGACGTAGCATTGCTACGTCTTCTGGAATTATGTTGGGCATAGTCGTGGATTGGGAATGGGGTATGGGGAATTACGTTAATAGATTTAAGTTTTAAATTTTGAATATTGAATTTGAAATACTGAATTTGAAATGTTAAATTTTCTTTCCATGCCCCATCCCTTATATTAGTAATTAGTGAACTTCTTCGCCACTAGGCACTAATAGTTAAAAATTGTAAATTATAAATTATCTTGCAATCGATTCAAGTTTCTTTCCACAGTCTTCGTATAAGGATGTTCATCCCCTAAAACTTGCCGACAAATATTTAGTGCTTTTTGAAAAATAGGTTCAGATTTAGCAGATAGTCCTTGACAAAGGTACATTTGTGCCAAATTATTTAGAGTAGTAGCCGTATGGGGATGCATTCCTCCAAAGTGTTTTTGACAAATTTCTAATGCTTGTTGGAACAGGGGTTCAGCTTGTTGATATCTCCCCATGCAGCAGTATAATGCAGCTAAGCTATTAAGGCTATTAGCGGCGAGCGGATGTTTTTCGCCAAGTACTTTGGAACGAATTTGAACTGCTTGTTTCAAATAAACTTCCGCAGCATAGTATCTCTTTTGAGATTTGTAAATTAGTCCTAGGTTGTGGAAACTTTCGGCCGTTTGGGGATGCTTTTCACTCAGAACTTTACAATTAATCTGTAGCGCTTGTTGTAATAAGTTTTCTGAACAAGCATATTCTCCTTGCTGATAAAGCAAGCAACCTATTTTATTAAGTCTGTCAGCGACAGCTGGGGTTTCTTCAAAATGACTAATTTCCATATTGGCATGGCGGCGTTGGTTGAAAGAGTCTACTGTATCGTATTCGCCACGAATGCGGGAGAGGTTAACTATAGCAGTAATTAATTTTAGTGTTTGAGGATGTGTCAAACCAAGGCTAAGTTCCGCGGCTTCTAAAGCTAGTTTATACTCTTCATAGGCTAGTTTATATGTAAAGTAACCCATATTTTGGTAAATATTTCCTACAATTTCGTGGCAGTAAATAGCTAAGGGATGAGTTTCATCTGCAAGACGATCCAAAATCTGTTTCAATTGCTTTAACGCTAGATCGAAATTTTTATTCATAGCGTTTAAGTAAGCGGTTGTGAATTTGCTTCGAGTCAAGGGCTCCATGCCAAATTTTTTTCTCCTAAAAAAATTTGGCAGGGTACCCGTCAGTTTTGAGAATTGTATATTTGGATGAGATTCAAATATTTCTAAAGCTTGTTGACTAAGCTTTAATGCAGATGAGAAATATCCATCAATAAGAGCAATTTCCGCTTGAATCTGAAATACTTCGGCTATTTCCACAGAATTATCCCTAAATTGATTAATATGGATACTTAAAGCCGCCTTGGCAGCATTATCAGCGTCTGAATTACGTTGAAGTTTTAGATAACAAGCCCCAAGGTATAATTCTACAATTGCAGTAGGGGTATCTTCTATAATTTTTTCAGTTGACTGGCACCCAATATAATTTTTTTCTTCTAAAAAAAGTAGATTGGGAACCCTTGACCATAACTTTTTTGCTGTTTGTAATGCTATTATTGCTTGTTGATAGTCTCCTAAAGCAAAAAGAGATTTACCTAGTAGAGTCGAAGCCAAAGCATTTTTTTGATATTTGAGTAAAAATTGCAGTATAGCCACAGTAAACAGATGTTTACCAGCTTGCTGCTGTAGGGCTATTTGTTCCAAAAACCAGTCAATTATTTGTTGCTGCCCTTTACTCTTTAAAGCAGGTTGGAGTAACTTTACTAACGTATTTTGTAATCCCTCTAAGTTATATTCTGCTTGATAGTACTTACACAACCAAGCATTGACAGATTGCTGTAAATTTTTTGGCTGATTGTCATATAAATATTCTCCCACAATTGGGTGCAAGCCAAAAACTCCCTCTGGTTTCAATTCCACAAAAGGCGACTTTATCACTTGGTTAAACAGTTTTCTCCAACACTCACATACCCAATCACAGCTAGCAGTGTCAAATTGACTCATCAATTTTGCAAACAGCCGCTCATCCCAACTGTCAAAGTTAGATAAAATTTGCCAAATTCTTCGTTCGTAGCAATCCCAAGCTGCATTCAATTGGTGTAAAATATCTTCGAGATTGCTACCAAAATCATTAATTTGTGGTTTTTTGTACTTTGCTAGAGTCAGGAAAGTTTCTGCTCCTAAAAGCAGGTACAAAGGAATACCTCCAGAAGCTTCAATAATCAATTGTGAAATTTGCGGACTATCGATGCCAAATTTTTGTAAAATTGATTGACATTCAGTATCAGTCAAATTTGGTATCGGGATATTTTGGGTATCATCTGTCAAAAAAACCGGTTTTTCTGCAAAAATTACCCAAAATATCGAAGGATTAAGTTTAATTAAATCTTTTAACCAATTGCTCTCACCTTCAAAATCGGAAAAATATTCGTAGTTATCGATGAAAATAACTGCTGTTTGACAATTCTCTTGTAAATATAGTTGTAAATCTCTTGCCAAAAATGAAGGTAGTAATTTCAGAATATCTTGTAAATTCTCACAATTTTTCAACTCTTGTAAATCTTTATAACCACGCAATTTCCACCACTGACGCACTTTTGGGTTTTGCTGAATAAAATACCAATTCAAACAAGCAAATATGTGAGTTCCAAGCAATACTGCTTCCCCCCCGTATTTAACTTGATAAGTGATGAAAGACTTTGTTTTTTGTAAAAATCGTGGAAATTTGTCTAGCTCTTGATTAATAATTTCAATAATTGGTAATACTCGTACTTCTTCAGAAAGTGATAAGTCTAAATCTATAATTTCCGAAGTATTTCCTAATACGTGATAAAGCAGATATGCTATATCAAAGCAACTCAAATTAGATTTATTACCTAAAAAACTTTCTCGTAACTGAAGCAAAGCCGCGTTAACTGGATTTAAGATTAAATAACCGCGAAGTATTTCTTCTACCTCGATAACTTTACTATTTGAGCAATATTGTGTTATCTTCTTGCACAAAGACTTAGAAAGACTTGATTTTCCGATTCCTGCTCTTCCATAAAAAATTACTGCATCAGTAGAATCACTTTCACCGCAAATAATTCTAACCAATAATTCTTCTATGTACTTTTCCCGATCAAATCTTTCTTCGTACTGTTGTTGTAGCATGATTTTACTTACTTTAACGGGTAAATCCTTGTAAAACTCCAGCAAACTCAATTCCGAAAATTGAAGACGCGAAAATTTCGTTCTTCTTTTTTGCAAAAAGAACGTTTTAGCAGGATTAATTGCTTCTTTATTGGATATAATTACTAAATTCAGAAAACTAAAATTCTGACTTTATGTAAGTAAATCCACACCTTTACAAAAACTAAAACAAACTACTTCATAGAAAAATTAAACTACCGTTACTACTACTTATGAGTTCAAATAATTTTTTGGACTGCATTCCTGTAATCAACCTAGAGAGAAAGATAAGTTGTAGACTATGTTGAGCGAAATACAAACATATTCAAGTTATCTTTATTAGGCATTGAGCCTTTGCTACAAGTATTGCAGTGCTTATTAAGCATAGTATAAAATATTTCTATAACTTCAGTTGTATATCCTGATAAACTTCATCTAATATCTATCAAATATTCATTATTTTGGGGTATTGACTAATAGCTGTATAAATGTATTGTGATTCAACTAATTAAGTTCGCGATAAGCCCAAAGGGCATGCGCGAAGCGATCGCACAATTTCAGCGAATTATCGATACAAATAATCTTATTAAGAAACCCGGTTAAATAAACCGGGTTTTTGAGTAAAGAAATAAATTTTTGCAAATTAACTTTATAACTTTACAACTGCTTCACCTCAGAAACTAACTTACCTACCATGTCTTTAGCGCTACCAAAGAGCATGGAAGTTTTATCTTTGTAAAATAAGCCATTATCAACACCAGCAAAACCCTTACTCATGCCGCGCTTAATTACAATCGATTGCTTAGCCCGATCGACTTCTAAAATCGGCATACCATAAATCGGACTATTTTTATCGCTTCTTGCTGCTGGATTAACCACATCATTTGCCCCAATAATTAAAGCAACATCAGTTTGTTCAAATTGGGGATTGATATCTTCCATATCGCAAAGCTGCTCGTAAGGTACATTTGCTTCAGCAAGCAATACATTCATATGCCCCGGCATTCTTCCAGCCACGGGGTGAATTGCATACTTGACATCAACACCCATACGTTCTAATTGATCTGCTAATTCGCGAACACCATGCTGTGCTTGAGCAACTGCCATCCCATAACCAGGAACGATGACTACAGAACGAGCATAACCCAACATCATAGCACATTCTTCTGGGTCTACACTACGCACGACTTTATCGCTGTCACTGTCGCTAGCAGCAGCACCACCACCATCTGTACCAAAAGCAGTAAATAACACGCTAAACAAAGAACGGTTCATTGCCTTACACATAATTTGTGTGAGGATTAAACCGCTTGCTCCCACCAAAGCACCGGCGATGATTAACATATTGTTCATCACCACAAAACCAGCAGCAGCAGCAGCTAAACCAGAAAGGGAGTTCAACAGCGAAATTACCACCGGCATATCGCCACCACCGATAGGGATAACGAACAAAATACCTAACAGTAATGAAACGCCAACTATCCCTAAAAATACCGGTAAATTGTAAGGATTTACAATCAAAAATCCACTACCGACAACATAAGCAATTAACAGCAAAATATTAAAAGGTTGCTGCAAAGGATAAGTAATCGGCGAGCCCTTGAGAATGCCTTGTAACTTCGCAAAGGCGATCGTGCTACCCGTAAAAGTGATACCGCCGATAAACACATCCAGCAGCATCGAAATATTCACATCCAAACCAATCGGTTGAGAAGTATCCAGCAACCGCCAAAACTCAGCAACCGCCACCAACGCTGAAGCTGAACCCCCTAAACCATTTAGTAAACCTACCATTTGGGGCATTTGCGTCATCTGCACCGTATAAGCGGCGATCGCACCGACAACGGAACCAATCCCCAAACCCAAAAGAATCATTTCATAATTCAACACCTGCTGATTTAGGAGAGTTGCGACAATTGCCAACAACATCCCTACAGCCGCCATCACATTACCGTTTCGTGCCGTAGCAGGGGAACCTAACTTCTTTAAACCCAGAATAAACAAAGATGCAGCAATTAAATACGTTATCTGAATTCCAGTTGGGAGAAAATCGCTCATAATTTCACTTGATAATTGATAATTGATGCTTGATAGTTGATGGTTGATAGTTGATAGTTGATGGTTGATAGTTGATAACAACTAGCTACTTACCACCAACAAATAACAACTAACTACTAACAACTAACTAACTTGCTTTCTTCTTGAACATTTGCAACATTCTGTCAGTAACTAGAAAACCACCGACAACGTTAATAGTTGCTAACACCACAGCAATCAAACCAAGAATTACTGATAAATTTGATTCATTCGCACCAGCGGCTACAATTGCACCCAGTACAGCAATACCAGAAATCGCATTAGAACCAGACATCAAAGGGGTATGCAAAGTTGGCGGTACTTTATTAATGACTTCAAATCCGGTAAAAGAAGCTAAGACAAACACAAATAGAGCAGCAATTAATGCTTCTGTCATTTCAAAAAACTCCCATAATAATCAGTGAACAGTCATCAGTTATCAGTGAACAGTCAACAGTGTAGCGAAGCGTGGCACTTAGCGACATACAGTTATCAGTTATCAGTGAACAGTCAACAGTTATCAGCGATTGAATTTATGACAGTGAATAAGTTTTGAATAGGATGCATCGAATAATTGTATTAAATAATCCTCAATTACTTAAAATATATATTATTCATTCCTAATTCAAAATAGACATTATCAAACCAACAAACAATTACCAGATGTGATTTATCACTATTCACTGTTAACTGTTCACTGTTCACTGTTCACTGTTAACTGTTAACTGTTAACTGTTAACTGTTAAAGCTTGCAAAGCATCTTTTACCCGTTGATTGCGAATTTCACCGTTATGGGTGACACAAGCAGCATCTACGATATCGTCTGAAAAGTCGATATTCAAAGCTTTGTCTTTTACCAGTAATTTCATCAGTGAAAGCAGATTCTTAGAATACAACTGGCTAGCATGAACTGGCACAGATGATGGTAAATTAACTGGACCAATAATAGTCACACCATTTTTTACTACATTGCCGCCAGGTTCTGTATAAGCTGCATTACCGCCTTGATCGGCAGCTAAATCGACAATTACTGCACCGGGTTTCATTTGTGCAATCATTTCTTCTGTCACCAAACGAGGCGCTTTTCTACCCGGAACTTGAGCAGTAGTAATGACTACATCAGCATTTTTAACTCGGTCATTGACAGCTTCTTGAGTGCGCTTTTTGCTTTCCTCAGAAATTTCTTTCGCGTAACCGCCAGCAGTAGCTGTTTCTTCCTCTAATTTAACCTCGACAAATTTTGCTCCCAAACTTTGCACTTCTTCTTTGACAGCAGGGCGAATATCAAAAGCTTCTACCATTGCGCCCAAACGTCTGGCAGTAGCGATCGCCTGTAAACCAGCCACACCCGCACCCATAACAAAGACTTTTGCCGGAGCAATGGTACCGGCTGCTGTTGTCAGCATGGGGAAATATTTTGGTAATGCTTCAGCAGCGATTAACACCGATTTGTAACCCGCAATAGAAGCTTGGGAAGATAAAGCATCCATGCTTTGCGCCCTGGTGGTGCGAGGAATCATTTCTACACTCAAAGCACTTACTTTACGTTGTGCTAGTTGCTCAGCCACCGATGGATTTCCTAAAGGATTAAGAAATCCGATTAATACGCTTCCTTCCTTTAATAAATCGATCTCCGCACTTCCATCTTCTCTTTGCTGTGGGGGACTAACTTTTAGCAGAATATCTGCTTCACCCCACAATTTTGCAGTATCAGAAATAATTGTTGCTCCAGCCGTTTCATAATCAGAATCGTTGAATAATGCTTTTTCTCCAGCACCCGATTCTATCCATACTTCAAAGCCGTCTTTTACCAACTTTGAAACAACATCTGGAATTAATGCTACACGGCGTTCGCTAGCTTCTATTTCTTTAGCAACTGCGATTCTCATGAATTCTCCTAATCGTTAGTTATTTTTTAGAAACAGTGAAAATATCTTTAGTAAGACAATAAACGCACTGGTAGCTTATCCACTGCGAATACTAACTGCTCACATAATCGGTAAATCGATTGGGACAATGATTGCCTACCTTGTGACGAAAACTAGAGTAAGCCCCGTAAAAGTCGTAACCCTATTTGCTGTTAACAATAATTGAGTACTGTTCATCCTAAGTCGATTCCCAAATTAAGAGTCTTATCTTTAACTTTTTTTTGGGATTCAACTATATTCATTTTAATTGCTTACAGAATAAAAAAATTTATTTCCTTATACCAAATATTTGTAATTAGTCAAAATTGAATAATTTAATAATAATTGAGCTAGATTATTTTATCTACTTAAAAAATTAAAAGTAAAAACAAGCAAATAAGCAGCAATCATATTGTCGAATTAGCCTCATCAGATAAATCTTGTCTTTCTGAAGATAGCGTAATTTAGTCGATAATTGTTCGATTTAACATTTCAACTTTTTTAACAAAATCTCGAAACAGTTATACATATTTAGAAACACTATTAACTTTTCATCACATTCATTTTTTCTTTAACTCTTTTTTAACCGAAGCGTAAAAATGTCTAAATACTTATTTAGTAATATTAAATACCTTTTCAGTATTGCGACGATCGCTTTCGTTGTATATAATACATATGATGCCAAAAAAATCCGTTTATATACGTAAAAAGACACTTTTTGTAAGTAATCTACGTCCATGATTTAGGAATCAGTAGTAAAGTTTAGTTACGAGCGTTAACTTCGTACTGCCTTAATACAACGGACAAATTTCTGCCAGAGGAGCGATTACTATGCGACGTTTACTTTCTGCTGTAGCCGTAACTGGCTTTTTACTTGCAGGAGCGCCAGCCATCACCTCCGCACAAAGTTTACCAGGATTAACTTTGTTTAGCGGTGTAAAGAGCGAAAATCAGCTATCATACCGATTAGACTTTGGCGGTCAAACAAATGACTGGGACAGATACCGTTTAAGAATTCCCGCTAAAAAACTAAAGATGGCAGTTGAAAAGTTTGTCATCACCTACCCAGATTACTACGACGGAGAATTTGATACCGACGAAATTGAAATTAAACTGGGAAGAAAAAGAAGAAGCAAAAAAGTTGCTGTATCTGAGGTGAAGTGGGATAAAGAAGGTAGAGTACTCGAAATTTATCCCAAGGAACCAATTCCGGCAGGTAAAAGGGTTGAGTTGCAGTTATCCAACGTGCAAAACCCAGACTTCCCTGGAACTTTCTACTTTAACTGCTTAATTCAATCTCCCGGCGATAAAACAGCGCTTACCCGCTACGTAGGAACTTGGATTATCGGCATTAACTAATAAAAGTTTATAGTTGGGAATTAGGATACGAGGCACCAAGGTGTGAATAGAAATTGGGCCGAGCTTAATTGCTTAATTCAATCTCCCTCAGATATAACAGCGCTTCCCCGTTACCTAGGAACTTGGGTTATCAGGATTGAGAATTAATTAAAGGAGTGAGGGGTGGGTAGTCAGCAATGAGGAGTTAGAAATTAAAAATTATCTCCCCTTGTCTCCTTATCCCCTTCCCTATCTCCCTATGCCCTGCGGCCCCATGCCCGATTCCCTTTCAAATTGATTTACCTTTTATATATTCGATGGTATAATAACGGATTGTAATTTTTAAAGGTGCCGGGAAGGAAAATTTATGAAAAGAACACTGGGCGGCACTAGCCGTAAAAGAAAGAGAACATCTGGATTTCGTGCGAGAATGCGGACACCGGATGGTAGAAACGTAATCCGAGCTAGAAGAAGCAAGGGTCGTCATCGTTTGAGCGTATAAGGCACTAATGGGTTACCTGTTAGTGGATATTTGACAGTGGCTTTGCCGTCTTCAAATCGACTCAAGTCTCGGCACGATTTTAGGGCAGTTTTCCGGGAAGGATTTCGCTGTCATGGTTATTACATGACGCTAAGAGCATTACCACCGTGTAATGGAAAGTCACCTTCTTCGGATACGCCCCATCAAAAAAGACCTTTAGGAACAGGAGAAAATCTTTCTCCATCACGAATAGGGATATCAATTAGCACCAAAGTTAGTAAGAAAGCTGTAGTTCGCAATCGCTTGAAACGGCAAATTGCAGCTGTCTTCTATGAATTATTGCCTAAATTACCGCCCGAATGGCGATTAGTAGTAGTTGTGAAACCAACAGCCGTAGAACAAGAGTGCGGAAGCAAACAATTTCTGCAAGAATTAGAGCAGTTGTTGGTAAAAGCCGAGGTTTTCAATGGGCATTCGTGAAGAAGTTTATTTTGAAGGTGGTCCTCATATTGGGGATTTAATTATAGGTATACTAATTGGTCTTACTATTGTGGGTATACCATTAGCTGTTGGCGCTATTGTAAGAAAATTATGGCTGCGCTACCGTATCAGTGACCGTCGCATATCAGTTACTGGTGGTTGGATGGGACGCGATCGTTCCGACATAATTTACTCGGAAATCGTGAAAATCGCGAAGGTTCCCCGCGGGATTGGTTTATGGGGTGACATGGTGCTAACCCTTAGAGACGGTAGCCGCTTAGAGTTACGAGCGGTTCCTAAATTCAGAGAAACTTACAATTATATTTCTCAACAGGTAGCTGCCAAAAATCCCAAATTTGCCTCAGCTGCTGGTTAAGTAAGTAGCAGGACAAATCAATTCAAAATACAAAATACAAATTTAAAAATAATTTTTAATTTTATTTTTTGCTCGATGCAATTATTTATAACTAACTCCTAAAAACTTTTTCGGGTCGCTGGGGGCGCGGGGGGAGCGGGGGGAGCAGGGGGAGAAAAGAATTTTTAG
>JBCBQE010000042.1:0-15669 GCA_039820385.1 Cyanobacteria bacterium J06635_10 | reverse complement strand
TCTATGGGTAAATGCTTGTCACGGAATAAATATACTTCTTTTATATCTGATAGTTCAGCAATTTTTGATTCTTCTATTGATGCTGATGCACATTTAGTATTAGCAACAAATATGAACTTATGCTCTCCATTATATTTTATTAACATCTATAATTCTCTCTTTACTTTTAATAAAAAAACCTTTGGATATCCCTACTTAAGGTTGAATTGAACTATCCTATAAACTTTTTGATGGCTCAATAATTTGAATTAGTTGGTTAGCCGGAATTCCCATAAGTTCTTGAACTAAACCACTTGGCCACCTGACTTCTAATTTTTCTATAATAGTATTTCCAGCGAGTCCGAAATGAAGTCGTTGATGATTTTGGGATTTAGAATGAATTCCACCAGATTGTTCCCGTAATTGAGTAATACCACCAGCAGTAACAAATACTTTACTTCCTATACCATCTCTATTTGAAATTGTTCCTTGGAGGTCAATCTCAAGCCAGTGGTTTTCATTGCCTTGGTTATGGTAAAGTTTATTATTACCATCATGCAATGGAAATGGTCCCTCACCATTTGTGACAAACAAGTCTAGAAAACCATCAAGATCGTAATCCGCGATGGTCACTGAGTCGCCAACTCCAAGAGCGGTATCCACTGTACTGCTAAGGTCTGGAATTGGTCCTATTGCCCCACCCGCTACCTCAACTGCGACAAAAGTCCCATTGCCCTGATTTGCATAAAGCACATTTGGTCGATTACCTACGGCACTGGTATTGACAATGTAAATATCTTGATCCATATCGTTGTCAAAATCTCCTGCAACGACGCTTTTTCCCGTATTGGGAATGTTATCAATCCCTGCTTCCTTACTTCTATCTAAAAGTCCTTTTTCAGTATTTATCAATAGCTTGTCAGAAATCAAAGAATTATTAGCAGGATCGAAGCCGATGGGTATTAATTGGGAAATGGGTTCGGTTGTCCGAAAACTAATGGCGAAAATCTTCCGCTCTGGTATTGAAACATTTAGTTCCCATCTCTTTAAAATAGAATCGTAACCAATATAAATACCTCGATCGCTCCCTGATACATGGGGTAAAATTCCCTCAACACTTGGATTTTCTGGAGATAGGGTAAAACACTCATTGTTAGTTGGGTGTATTCCTTGTTTTCCAATATTTATATCCGAAGAGGATAAGCTACTCCAAAGAGGTCCCAGGCAAATGCTTATCTTCCCAGTAGTACTTAGCTGAGCACCTCGCTCCGAACCGTTAACTATAAACCTCATTCTAGCACCATGAGACCAGTCTTGAATTAAATCTGGGCTTTTCGTGCTTTGTGTTAAGTACATATCTGGCAACAGATCGCCATTGAAATCAGCAACTGTGATGTCAGTAGGATTGTTTACAGCATCAGATATCAGAGAAGTTGTGACATCTTTAAATGGTATCGAAGTTTTATCATAAACAAATATTGAGGGAGAATTCGCAGGGCTTTTACGTACAATAACAAGTTCTAAATTACCATCGACCGATAGATCGGTCTGGAAAGCAAATAAACTACTAATTGGGTGAAAACCAGTCTGTGAACTAGCGTCCTTAAATACATCCTGGCGTTGTTGAAATATAGTTGGTTTTACCCGATTGTCAGGTCTTAAACTAGCATTTGATATCAAATCAAGTAAACCATCGTTATCAAAGTCAAGCCAAAGAGGAGTTCGTCCGCGAGCGCCTGGATGTTCAATTCCCCATTTACTTGCTTGACTCTCTAATTTTCCGGCATTATTGACCCAAAATTGATTAAATAATTCTATATCTTGTAAACTGCCAACACCTACATTACCTCCGACCAATTGTACTAAATCCTGGTCTCCATCATTATCGAAATCCGCCCATGCTGCTCCATGATGATCTATATCCTCTACTCTTGGAAATACCTCAGAAGGTAAAAATACTTCCTCAGTCATGTCCGTAAAAGTTCCATCACCTTGATTTTGATAGAGGGTACCGGGATTAGTATGGTTAGTTACCCACAGATCCGGTAAGTCGTCACCGTTGAAGTCACCCCAAGCAGCCCCATAACTTGCTCCTACATAGGAAATACCAGCTTTATTGCTAACTTCTTCAAAACGAATGGAACCCTGCGCTAGAGCCTTAGTTTGCGGACTGGCATTGCTAATCGGGATACTCCCCAAACTAAATACTATAAGGTATAGAATACTTAGCAAAAATCGATGAAATTTAGTAAACATTCTCAAAATACCGATCTACGAAAAAAAGTTTTACGTAATTTCTTATATATGATTTAGAATTGATATAGTATTCGACCATGTTAATTATGACGGGTTTTTTACCCACTCAACTGGGACTATAAGTCCCAGTCTAATAGCTAAAGTCGTCTTTAGACGACTAGAAAAGATGGGTTTGTAGTTGGGCTGAAGCCCAAATTGTTTAATATTAAAGCGAAGACAGCGCTACTACGAGCCTCGATTTACCTGTTCATTAGTCGTCTTGAGACGACTTTTGCTATGAGATGGGAAATTCTATTCCTCGGCGGATTAGGTTTAAACTAGTCAAAACTAATGAAAAGGACTACTAGCTATTACTTAGGAGAACTGAGCTTACCAACAAATTCCTCCAAGCTATAGGAACCCATTACCTCAATTCGGGGTAATTCTAGCAGTTCGTTGTCTAACTGGCTTAACCTTGGATGACAGGATAAACCAACGGTATAACCACAAGCTCCCATAAGATGCCGAACTACTGGATTAAAATCTCCATAGGGATAAGCAAAAGTATTAACTGATTTACCCAAATAACGTTCCAGTAACATTCTCGAACGAGCAGCCTCACGCACCACTTCAGTATGAGATAAGGAAGTCAAAGGACTATGAGTCACTGAATGAGAACCAAATTCAACCCCTTCATCCTGAAGTTCGCGTATTTCCTGCCATCCCATGAGTGGTACTTCCTCCCCATAAGCTCGATCCCAAATATTAGTGCCTCCGATACAATCAGTTACTAAAAAAACTGTTGCGGTGAACCCATACTTCTTCAACAGCGGCCAAGCATATTCATAGAAGTCATAGTAACCATCATCAAAAGTAATCGCTATTGCTCTTCCAGGCAAGGGACGACGTGCTGCTACTGCTGCTTGCCAATCTTGCCAAGCCACACTGTAATAACCCGCATCCCGCAAATACTGCAACTGAGTTTCAAAGTTCTCAGGTGTGACTCGATATTGACTCATATTCATTGCACCAGTTGGAGCAAGACGATGGTACATCAAAATCGGTAGTTCGCTGGTGACAACAGGCTTTCGTCGTCCATTAAACTTTCTACCTTCGCTGCCATGCCAGCTAACCTTAGCCCCTGGTGGTACTGGCGCTGGCTGCTCGGCGAGTTTAATGATTTCTGGGGTGTAGCAATCCCAGGATTGTTCCTCTTTTGAGTGATGTTTGAACAACTGCACCCGGTATAAGGGAGTTCGGATTTCCTTTTCCAATCGTAAATGGGGAAGCTCTGCAAAGGTGTCACCAATTACTTTGCCTCCAAACGGGTTATGCCAATTAAAGCCGGGTTGGTCTGGTTCATCTTTAGTAATATTTCCATTAGCCATAAGTACATAGCCACCAGGTGAAAGGGCATTGGCTATCTTAGTGGCGATCGCTTTGAGTTCTTCTAAATCATCAAGATAATATAGTACCTCGCTACACACTATTAAATCCAAGTTTTCTGGCAGAGAATCTTTAGTCAAGTCCAAGTGTTCAAAACTGATGTTCTGGTAATCCTGACACCGCTGGGCTGCTCGGTTTAGGGCAACTTGGGAAATATCAGCAGCAATCAAACTACCGACACGAGAAGCCAATTGCATGGTAAAATGCCCTTCAGCACAACCCAACTCTAATGCTTTGTCAATCCCAGTGGAGGGAAGCAGTGAGAGTGTCTGCTCATACTTAACTTGCTCGAAGGGGCTGGTGTATTTCCAAGGGTCAGTTTTAGTAGAAAACAAGGTCTCGAAAAACGCCCTACCGTGGAGTCTTGTCTTAGCTCCTGCCCATCGCCTTAATCCAGAGGAGCATAGACTTACAGACGTATGCCCAATCAATTCGGGGGCGTAGATAACTTGCTCTGGTTCTTTCCCAAAAGCAGGAGTTTGCATTACTGACTCCCCAGCGACTTGAGACATTTGTACTAATTCACCGGCTAATGCACCAGGCATTATTGCTCTTCGCGATGCAGCAGTTCCCATCAAGCCATGACGACGACCTAGTACTAAAGTATCACGAGATAATAATTCCCTATTCACAACCGCAGTTTCAACTTGATCTGTCTTAGCAGCCTCAGCCAAACGCGATCGCAATGGTATTGGTTCATCCAAACCTCTACCTAGCAGAGCTTCCCGCACACAAGCACGGCAAAGCTCAATTTCAGTTGCTTTAATCAGTGCCACCCGCAGAGCTTGGGAAGATACAAAATTTTCCTCAACACAGACGCTGACACACCCAATGGCAACACCTCCTACAGTTAGCAGCACATCTAGTTCTGGCAAATTAGTTTCCACATCAGGAAGTTCGGAGCTAACTTCCACTCTCAAGGAGCCATCTTCACTAATTATTTTGTAACTGCTTGCCTCTTCTACCGTCTCCGGGTTATAGAATTGCTCCAAAGTCCAATTCTCACGTGCCCAGATTTGCTGCAAAAACACCTTCCATTCTCTCCGGCTGGGTGAAATTTGGTTTGATGACTTTTCTGGAGTTTGCTGCCCCTGCTTTTCTCCATTACTTTCAGCATAGACTGTATGCTCGAAAAATCTGCTAAGGATTTGCCAAGCAAATTGAACTGCGATCGCATCTTTTATCACCCAACTAGAAACCCGTCCATCCCATACCGGTAATTCTAAGGTACCTAGCTCAGTTCCTTCGAGGGTAACAACACAGTAAAGACGCTCCACTTCTGGGGGTGTATCAACATCAACAATCGGCTTGGTTATTTCCAATGATATACCATGAGTTGTTCCAATTATCAATGCTTGAGTTAGGGTCGAACTCTGCAAAACAAAGCGCTCTAACATGATTTTACTCCGACGAGCTAACCCAGTTGCTTGGGATTGTACCTCTAGAGCTTGGAGAAAATCCTCAATTCTTGGTGCAATCGCAGGCCACAGAGTTTTCCAGGCTGCGGGTTGTTGGCAAGTTGAGATAATTACAGAGTTGAAGATATGGTTGGCAACTCTCCTTGGTGCTAAACTTGGATCGCGATCGTTAACAAGCAGTTTAAGGAGATGTCGGGCATCTTCACCACGACCAAGCCAGAATCCCCCATACCAATTTATTAATCTGAATTTAATTTTCGGAACAGCTTCTGGCGGCTCTCCTGCTACATGAGCGGGATGGGGATTTGGTACGCGGGGATCGGGAGAATGACCTTGGCTTATAACCCGTACAGCATCGGCGAAAAT
This sequence comes from Cyanobacteria bacterium J06635_10, assembly GCA_039820385.1. GTDB lineage: Bacteria > Cyanobacteriota > Cyanobacteriia > Cyanobacteriales > Nostocaceae > Rivularia. Next base: position 10,225 of record JBCBQE010000042.1, on the reverse strand, counting down.
ACTATCTCCCCTGGAAAGGGAATTGGCTCGCATCTGATAAAATGCCAGTACTTCTTTTACTGCACCAAAGCGAGCGCCAGTACGGGCAATACGTTGCCAGAAGTCCCAATCTTCAGAAGTAACCAAAGAAGTATCGAATCCCCCCACAGCCTCAGCCAATGTTTTACGGAAGATACAGCAGTGGATAAAAAAGGGACATTTACAAGCAAACACAGGAAAGAGGTCGGTTTTTGCGGGAGCGTATGTATCAATAAAGGTTTGGCTGTCAGGTTCTATGCGTCTCATACCGCAGTGAACGGCATCTAAACTGGAATCGGCAGCAAGGGCTGCACTCATTCGTTCCAAGTATTCTGGCGCAAACCAATCGTCGGCATCAAGAAACCCCAGCCAGTCGTACTGAGCATGACTAATACCGGTATTCCGAGCAGCGCTAACCCCCTGATTATGCTGACTAACTAAGTTAATTCTACTATCTGTTTCTGCTAATTTTTTAACTATTGATTCTGTTTCATCACTAGAACCATCATTAACCACAATCGCTTCCCAGTTGGGGACAGTTTGAGCTTGAAGCGATGCCAAGGTTTCTCCGATGGTTTCAGCAGCATTGTAAGCGGGGATTACAATAGATACATTCATTGTATTGTATAAATTAATTCCTATAAATTAAATTAAATTACAGTTTTCAACTAGTAGTACACCAAGCGAACTTTGCAGAGTCAATAATGAGAACAAAAATTTATTTTCTCCCCCCTCTCCCCCCTCTACCCCCTCTCCCCCTTCTCTATCTTTACTCGGCAATTTTGGTTTGGTCGAATACTAGTACCAACAACCGACGGCTGAGTTATGTCGCTATTTTGATTAATCTTTTGCTCTAGAATAATCCCAACACGACGAGCCAACCCAGTTGCTTCCGACTGGCTTTCTAATGCAAGCAGAAAGTCTTCTACTTTTCCTGCAATATTTGGCCAAAGCCTTTTCCATGGATCTCGTTGTTGACAATGAGCAACACGTACAGACTGAAAAATACGTCCAGCAACTTGATTGGGGTTAAGATCGGGAGCGCGATCGCCAGCCACCAGTTCCAGCAGCGATCGAGCATCTTTGTTATTAGCCAGTAGTAATCCTCCATGCCAAGCTGACTTTTCCAACCTCAGCTTTGCCAGTGCTTCCCTTGGCTCCCCTGCTGCATGACTTGGATGGGGGTTCGGCACGCGAGGATCGGGGTTATGGCCTTGAGTCATAACCCGTAAAGCATTAGCAAAGGTAATGTTTGCATTTCTGGAAAGGGAATTGGGTTGTATCCGATAAAATGCCAGTATTTCCTTAACTGCACCAAAGCGAGCGCCATTACGAGCAATACGTTGCCACAAATCCCAGTCTTCAGCAGTAGATAGAGATGTATCAAATCCTCCTAATATCTCAGCCAGTTTTTTACGGAAGATACAGCAATGAATGAGCAAACAACACCTGCGAGCTAATAAGGGGAATAAATCTGTTTCTGAGGGCGTATATTGTTCTTTTAAGATATGACCATCAGGTGCTATCCATTTGATTCCACAGTGAACGGCATCTAGACTAGAATCAGCAGCAAGGGCTGCACTCATTCTTTCCAAATATTGTGATGACCACCAATCGTCAGCATCAAGAAATGCTAACCATTCGTACTGAGCATGACTAATACCAGTATTGCGAGCAGCGCTGACTCCCTGATTTCGCTGACTAATTAGGCGAATTCGACTATCTTGTTCTGCTATTTTTTTTACTACTGCTTCAGTCTCATCACTAGAGCCATCATTAACTACAATTGCCTCCCAATTGCTCATACTTTGACATTGAATCGATGCCAGAGTTTCGGCGATAGTTTTTGCTGCGTTGTAGGCGGGAATTACGATAGATACATGCATAAAATTACCCAACTGGCACATTAATAATTGTAGGGTGTGTGACGCTTAAACAAATAAAGGTAGATATTTATAAAACTTCTAGCGTCACGCACCACCCAAGATTTGTAATTGTTAAAAGTCCTTAATAATTGTAGGGTGTGTTCTGTGAGTTTTCTTACAATAGCTTCTCACTTTTAAAACATCCTCTAAAATTTTATTTTATTTCTAAATTGTACCTTTGATAGAAGATAGCAATTACCAAATTTCAGTTAAATCTAGAACAAACCCCGGTAGAATATCTTCTCCGCTAAGAGTTTGAGGAAAATTAAGAATTTCTACCTCTTGATTGGGACGATAAATTTCAATTTGTTGCTGCTTACGATTAATTAACCAGCCCAAGGAAGCCCCATTTTCCATGTACTCCTTCATTTTAGCTCTTGTTTTTTCAAGGGTGTCGCTGGGGGACATTAATTCAACAACAAAATCCGGGCATAAAGGGATATATTTTTCTTGCTCATCTTCAGTTAAAGTATTCCAACGTTCCATTTTTACCCAAGATGCATCGGGGGAACGGTTTGCACCGTTGGGAAGTTTGAACCCAGTAGAAGAGTCAAAGGTTTTTCCTAGTTTATTTTTCCGACTCCAGCCTCTTAGCTGATAATTTAAATCGGAATTTCTATCGCCAGTTATTCCCCCAGTTGGTGGCATAATAATTAATTCTCCGCGAGCAGAACGCTCAAACCTCAAATCTGGATTGTCTTGACAAAGCATAAAAAATTGCTCGTCAGTTAAATTGATATTGTTAATATCTAATTCTAGGATGCTTGGTAAGTTAATTGTGATGGTACTCATTCCGATTAGTGCAAACAGCGCTTATATATATTTTAGTTTTCCTTCGGGTTAATATAATATTTGTTCACCAATTCTCATCACTTTCATAACCCGTTTTAATCAGAATTGGATTGAACAATTTTTTGAATTGCTCAATGTGATGAGATGAAAAATGATTTTTCCAGTCTCCCGATAAACCCTTACGATAATGAGAATAAACATCTTCTTCTCCCTCTTTCCTGCCACCGGACAAACGTTTAAAAGCATGTTTTTCTATAATTGCCTCTAAATTGTCCTCAGAAAGTAAATTTGGTGTAATCTGTAAATGTGAAAATATCTGTTTAAATTCCTCTACTGGATTAACAATCAAATCCTCAAACTTTTTTTCTAAAATCTTGGGATTCTCGTAATCCCAGGAAAAGACGTGATATAAATAAACCGAGGAAAATTCCATTTCCGCTAATATCCCCTGTTCCTTGTCTAAGGTTTTTAAGTAATCTCTATATACCTTCATTTTTGGCCATTTTTCGCCATGATTATATAAATGTGAGAAATAGCCAGATACAATCATGTCCCTAGGATCGCGTATGACATGGAAACCCGGACAATCCAGAGAGCGCACAAGTAAATAATCTGAATTCCAACAAATTAAACAGGATTTTTCTAATGGTAGATAATCTGGATAGAGACGCTTGGGTAATTCCACTGCATGATCTTCTATTTCCCATGTATATTTGAGAGTGTCACAGATTTCCTTAATAATCTTAGTTATATACTGAGAGCAACATTTGTGATGACCATAATAGGCAGTTTGAAACATTTTTTAATACCTAACTCGATTTTAGATTTTAGATTTTAGATTTTAGATTTTCCTTTTCTTTAAATAAGGCGTTTGCCAATTTGATATTCTAGTAGGATTTACACAACTGACCGCCTTTTCCTTGTAGATTGCTTGTACACTGATTGATTTTGAAAGCAATAATAAGACGGTGAGTGTACGGCACCATCTTGACATTGTGACAATATCGTAAGTCCTATTTCGGTTAAATTTGCTCAAAATAGTTCTGCTACAGCAGATTCTACCCTTTTACCAATAGCTGACCAAGAATATTCTGCTTGCACCAGTTCAAAAGCTGAACTTGTTAATTTTTTTTCTAGGGATGGATTTGACCAAATTTGATGCACTCCTTTGGCGATCGCATCAACTTCTTCTCGGATCAGCAATTGTTCTCCATCTGTCACCTTTAATCCCTCAGCCCCTTTAGCTGTACTAACTACAGGAAGTCCAGCAGCAAAGGCTTCTAAAATTTTCAACCGCGTACCACTGCCGTGATACAATGGCACAACCATTACACTAGCTGCGGCAAAATAAGGACGCATATCTGGAACTGCACCAATCACAGTAATTCCATCATCTTGTTCAGCAGCATCAACCATCCATTGAGTTGGATTACGTCCTACCACTAACAGACGACAATCTGGGTAAACTTGTCGTAGTTGGGGATAAATCTGGTTTATCAGTAACTCAACTGCCAAGGAATTTGGGGGAAATGAAAGGGTACCAGGAAAAATTATATTTCGTTGTGTGTTTTCCCATCCTTGTGGTTTTGGATATTCACCATTACGAACTGTATCATAGTAATTTGTATTAACTCCATTGGGAATCAGATGAGTGTCCCTAACTTTTCCATATACCTCTGTTAGACCTTTGTCATCCACCTCGCTGAATACCCAAGTTTGATCTGCTTGGCTGAGTAGTTGACGTTCCGCTTGCTTTGTACGGTTAATGTCTATAATCCCTGATATTTGAGCGGAAATCTTTAATTTATGGTCTTTGATTGCAGCTCGTGCAGCGTAAAACGCTTCTGTCACTACCAACTCAACATTGTGCTCCTCTAAAATGAAGCGGCATCCATATTTTTTGATAATAGGTATAAAATTATAGGCTCGAATATCCGCAAGCACTATATCAGGTTGAAAGTCTTCCAGAGCTTTCTGTAGTTCTTGTTTGGCAACTTTGGTGTATCGCCTGGTTGTTCGACGAAATTTGCCAGGATACAACCACCAAAAGTGTTCTGCAAGTTGCTCCCAAATAGAATATTGCGGTGTGGCTAAGTTATAATGATGCTGTGGTTTAATCCCTGGGATGATTTGAGAGTCAGGTTTTTTGGCAAAAATGTAAAAAACCCCAACCGGACCAAATTTCATCATAATATTTACATCTTGCCAGTGACGCAAAGGTCCTCCTCCCTTGGCTGGGTACGGTTCACCCATAGAAATGAGAACGAGTGTACGGATGGTGGGAATACTCACCCAGAGAACCTCCTTCAGGCTATTGCTGATATTAAAACATCTTCTGGTAGAGGTTCGAGGGCTCGGTAATCTCTACCTGCGACATATTCTGGACGTGGATTTTCCACGGGAATGGGAATATTTTTCACACTGTTATAGGCAATTACAACAATTGTACGATTGAAGGGGGACATAATATTAGGTGCTGAACCATGAACGCAACTGGGATGAAAAAATAGCACCGAACCAGCGGCACCTTTAGGTGCAGCAATTCCGTATTTTTTCACCAATTTGGTAACAGTTGGTCGATTTAGCATATACCGGGTTCGACCTCCGTTAAGATATTGTTTTTCTAGGGCTGAAGATTCTTCCTCTTCTGACATGGGGTTAATCAGACCTTCCTGATGAGAACCGGGCATCAGCAAAATCGGTCCATTAAATTCGTTAACCTCATCTAAAAATACCATAGCGATCGCAGCATTAGTTCTAGGCATACCATCGTCTTTACAAAAATAGTAAGAATCTTGATGCCACGACCACATGGTGTCTTCAAATCCTGGCTTAAAATTAAGGCTACAGCGGTGAATGTATACAGAAGAATCCCCTACTATCTGGATTACCGGCTGTATAAGTTTTGAGTGACGGACTAATCCATAAAAAACTTTGTTTGCCTGATGCACCCCATGAATCATCTTGACAGTTTTCTCGTCTTTTTTGACAATCTTCCCTGGTAAATCTTGGAGACACAGAGCGCTAGCTTGAGTTCGGAGCAGTTCTACCTCTGCCTGGGTAAAACAATTGGGCAAAAGTAAATAGCCTTGATCCTCATAAGTTTTGAGTTCTTCGCTGGTTAGTTGCATCCGTTGTTATCCTCCTTATAAATTATCAATTCATAATTCATTCCAGAAAGTGCTGATAGCTTAATTTTAATCATGTTAAGGGAAGTTCCTTTTTTAGGAAATTTCCCTTTGTTTGAAAGACAAATGTCTACTTACTTCCAAGTAGTCTTAAAATGACAAATTGAAAATTAGGACTTAGAAGCCAAGCCAGAAGTAGGTTGATAGCTCTTAGGATCTATCACTTTCAGGTTCTGCATCATTCCTCTATCCTCATGTGCCAAAATATGGCAGTGATAGACAAACACGCCAGTAATGAAGGGATTTAAGAAGGGAATACGGATTGTAGTTTGACTGTGTGGTGGTAAGTTGATCATATCCCGATATCCCTGGGGTTCTAGATCGTAACAACTAGAATATTTTGTTACATCACCATTCGGATTGCAGGTAGTACCACTTATTGTGTAGTTATCGTAAGTCGTGGTCAACTTAGGATCGTGTGCCTGTTGAAAGTCAACCTCAGTAACTAAGAAATCTAGCTGGTGCATGTGGAAAGCGTGGGGAGCACCAGTCGGATTCTGCACCAGCCATTCTTCAATATCCCCCAAGTGAGAAATTTTATCTATCCGGTTTTCATTGTAAAACTCATCGTTTATAGCAAATAACTGATTGGAGCCAAGCTGTGCCCCAGAAAATTTGAAATTTCGTGTCTGAGTAATTGGTTCCGGATAGGCATTGCTTGGAGTTATGCAGTTATTGCGATCGCTAGTGGAGCATGTTTGATAACCAGCTAGCGTAGTGGGGTCTGGAAGAATATCATCTATTACAGATGGTGTCACAGAAGTGATGTAGCTATCTAAAGTTGTGCCTCCATTACAACTTGAACCATCTGGACTTGTGTAGCATAATTCGTCACCCGTTACATTAACAGTTGCTAACTGATAGCTGTTACTATTCTTAACCCACTTTTGCTGCTCTGAGGTCAAAGGGGTTTTAAAGTCGGAAACAAGATTATATATATCCCCAGACTTTCCTCCTACTACAAGCAGTTCCACTCGGCTAGCAGGTGGCAATAGAACCGAGTCTGTTGCTACTGGTTGTTCAACAACATTACTATCGCGTGCCAAGATATAAAAATTACAATTGGTTTTGCTTGTCTCACAAGTTGGTGTTGACGGTGTTGGATTATTGGGTTCAGCAAAAGCAGGGGGTGATTGATCGGTTGTTTCTAAGGCAAGATTTAGGTACTCATCTGCACCAATATTAGCAATGCGCCAAAATTGAATCTCTCCTGGCTGAATTGTGATTTCCGGGTTGAGTTGACCGTTGAGAGTAAAGCAATCCGGAGGGGTTTGCTCATCACCTAGAACATCATTAAAATCCTTGAACATCATCACCTGCTGAGTGATAGCAAGGGGAGTGGGTTGGTTTTGTTTGCTAAGCGGCGTGGAATTAGCCTTAATTCCAATTTTAGGGTCAAGAAATGTGTAAGAATCTTCAAACCCTTTAACAATAATTCCACCTGACATACCAGCCCGAACTTGATTGTCGCTAACTGTGTGTACGTGGGGGTGATACCAGAATAATCCAGACTGATGGCCTGTTGGAAGATTGACTTCCATATCGTACTCAGTTGTCGCTTGATATGTATTATTCGGAGGAGGATTATCACCAGGATAAATACCACCAGGAAGATTGTCACTTGAGCCAGAATTTGAGTCAGGAGTTGTCCCAAAAGCTGAATCTGGTATCAAATTATAAGAGTCTTTATCATTTCCACTATAAGTGATTGTTAATTGGTCTTTTGCTGGTGGGGTAGAGGTAAGTGTTTGAGGAGATGGTGGAACTGTTAATGATTTTGGTGTCACGTTAGAGTGAACGTGCATCACTACATCATCAGAACCCAATAAAGGCGATACGTTGAAGCCATGATAGTGAAGGTTAGTGTCTTGAGATACGCTCTCTAAATTTTGTTCTGTTTGCGGTAAACTTCCGTCTAATTCAACATTTATTGGTAAGTCGTTGGTAAGGTCAAGATCGATAGAGTTACCAGCAGATACCACTATAGTTGGTGGGGTATAAGTAGGCTTCAAGCTTTGTTGATTAGTATTCACATCATAGTAAGTGCCTCCGTAGAGGTAGCCATTGTAAGTTGCACCACTCGTATCTCCATCCAGCGTGAAAGTGTCTGAAGTCGCATCTAAAGTAATTTGACCGTTATCCGCGTATGCAAATGGTGGATTTTTAAAAGTTGGCAAATCAGTTGTAGGTGTAAGGGTACATGTTTTTTGAAAAGCCGTGCCGTCAGCAACAGCTTCCCCAATAAACGTATTTACAGAAACAAACACTCCTACCAAACCTACAATAAGTAGCCTGCGTAGGAATCGAAATGAACACCCCATAATATGTATTCTCCTCTCATCAAGAAAGTTACTATTACAGCCTGTCATACTCAAAATAAACTTTCTCGAAAGATTAATATATTTTAAAGTTCTTTTGATTTTGAAAATTGTTTTTGATTAACCATCGCTTCGGTATACCAAACCAGTTCATTAATGAAAGATTCTAGCTTGGTTTTAAACTTTAAATCACACAATTCCCCACGTTCATTAAATAATTCTTGAATATGGGAAATCGGTAATTTATTTGGAATCGGCAAACCCCCTAAAGCAAGGCAGACTAATCGCAATTGCGACAAACAATCTAGTCCACCAAATCCTCCGGAAGATACGGTACAAATACCAATAGGTTTATGCTTTAATGCCTGGGGTTCAAGATAATCAAGAGCATTTTTTAATACTCCAGGGTAGCCATTTTTATATTCTGGAGTCACAATCAAAATACCATCTGCTTCACCTAACTTCGAGCAGAATTTGAGTAAATTAGCAGGAGGTTGCTCCATATCTTTTAATCGCTCCTCCAGCATAAATAACTTATATTCACCGAGGTCAATTAATTCGGTTTCAATGCGGTTATTTTGGAGTAGTTCTCCTAGAATAAATTGAGCAACTTTTAAACTTTTTCTGCCATTTCTACAGCTTCCTAAAAGAATAGGTATTGATAATTTTGTCATTTTTAATTTTGCAGCAGCTTTTATAGTTTGACTTGTAATAAACCTCCGATTATTTTTGGTGTATCTTATATTTTGCAGTTCAAAATTACTAACACTATTTCTGTATAAATAGGATTTACGCAAGTGTTAAAATCAGCCATTGGTCCGTGACAGGAAGTCCGGCTAATTACTTACAGCAAATTTTATCTTTATGAGTTAAACTTACACGGGCAGGGATGCCCGTACCACAGGAATTTTTAGATATAAAACTGTACCTCATTTACCTGCAAGGTGCTGTATATAACCCTCGGGATTTATGCAATTGTCACAATTCCAAGTTGGTACGTGACTCATAACTCATAACTCCTAACTCCTAACTCTCTTCCGATTTGTAGTAAAACTCGCGGCAGAGAAAATTAGGGCGATTACCTCCGGTAGAGCTTCGCTTAACGCCATTCTTAAACTTGAGATAGGCAGCAATCACACACAAACCTTTATTCATATTGGCTGCTAATAAAGGTTCCACTCCATCAAGATTGTACTGAGCATTAAAAGCTGTTTGACCAAGATTGTCGATAAATGTTGTGATTTCAACTTTGCCCCAATCTTCCGGGGAATTAGCACCATAAACATTGATAAAAACGCGATCGCTCTCCTGAGTTACGGTAAACTTTTTAATCCACTGAGTTTCTTTAGTAGAATTTACCCATGTACCCAGAATGGCACTTAAGTCAACTTGAGCATTGTTATCAGGTTGATAACTCTGAGTTTGTCCGTGAATTTCGTTCCATTTCATTCTGTTGACATCTCCTAAGATTGTTTTGGGGTTGACACCAGTTACGTTAATTAATCTTAAAGACTTACTTACGGTGGAAAAACTCGCGGTTAAAATGTCCAATGCGACCGCTACCGTCTAAGTAGCGAGTATAAGATTGAATGGCGAGTATACCTAGTTTGAAAGTGAAGACAAGAAGAGTTTCAATTCCCTCGATACTATAAAGACCATACAATCCTGCTACTGTGAGGCTTGAGGTACCGGAAGCATAGGGTATGGCTTCCACTTCTCCCCAATCAATTAAACCCCCATCACTAGTTCCGTAAGCATTGATAATTAAACTACCATTACGTTCGCTCAGAATTAATTTCTTGAGGTAGATAGTATCTGCTTTGGTGTTAAACCATTCTCCCAAAACAGATGAAATATCTATGGGGGAATCTACAGATGGCCTTTCATCTGCTTTCATGTACTTGGCAAATTGCTTGACACTTTCCATAGTATTAATTGTGATTTCTGTGATTATTTTATATTGGCGAGATTAAATGTAAAATTC
>JBCBQE010000041.1:15337-15727 GCA_039820385.1 Cyanobacteria bacterium J06635_10 | reverse complement strand
CATCAAGATGCGCAAATGGCTTTCGAGCGATTGCATTCCACATCTACAATGGCAGCACAAACAGCTTTAGCTGCTGGCGCACATCATCTAATTATGAGTCACTTTAGCCCTCGTTACGCTCCTGGAAATGCCATTGAATTAAAAGACTTACTTAAGGAAGGCCAAGCAATTTTTCCCAACACCCAAATGGCTTACGATTTTATGACTTATGAAGTACCCAGACGACGGTAATCAGTGAGCAGTTAACAGTGAACAGTGAACAGTGAGCAGTTAACAGTGAGCACTTAACAGTGAACAGTGAGCAGTCAACAGCGAACAGTTAAGGGGAGCGGGTAATTCATAACTCCCAACTTTTCCTGGGGGGGCGTGGGCGGGGGGGGGGGGGGGGGG
>JBCBQE010000041.1:0-15327 GCA_039820385.1 Cyanobacteria bacterium J06635_10 | reverse complement strand
CCCAACTTTTCCTACCCCCTCTTCCCCATCTCCCCCCTCTACCCCCTCTACCCCCTCTACCCCCTCTACTCCCTCTCCCCCCTCTCCTCCTCTGAAAACTTTATACTTGAAATAGAACAGTTTTTTAAACAGGAGGGTCGAAAAATGACTCCCAATCCCGCCATTATGCAAGCTGTGGAAAGGTTGAATTATCGGGTAACCGTTGGTGATGTGGCTACCCAGGCTGGATTAAATATTGAAATGGCAAATCAAGGTTTATTAGCTCTGGCAACTGATGCTGGAGGACATTTACAAGTTGCGGATACAGGTGATATTGTTTATCTTTTTCCGCGTAATTTCCGCGATGTTTTACGAAATAAATATTTAAAATTACAGTTACAGGAATGGTGGAAAAAGGTCTGGAATGTTCTATTTTATTTAATTAGGATTTCTTTCGGAGTTGTCTTAATTCTTTCTATTGCCTTAATTTATGTCTCAATTATTCTCATTATTACTTCTTCTTCTGACCGCGATAATGATCGAGGTGGTGGTTTTGGTGGTGGTATAGGCTTTTTCTATTTTCCCGATTTATTTTGGTTTTTTAGTCCAAATTATAATACTGGATATCAACGTCAATCGCGACGGCAACGAGAAAAGAGTGATTTAAATTTTTTGGAAGCTGTATTTTCTTTTTTATTTGGTGATGGAAATCCTAACGCAAATCTAGAAGAGCGCCGCTGGAAAGATATTGCAACTGTAATTCGTAATAATGGTGGTGCGGTTGTCGCCGAACAAATTATTCCTTATTTAGATAATCTTGGCGAGACTTATCAACAACAATATGAAGATTATATGCTGCCAGTTCTCACAAAATTTAATGGCAAACCGGCGGTAAGTCCAGAAGGTGAAATTGTCTATTCTTTTCCTGAATTACAAGTAACTGCTACACAAAAGAATCCTCAATCAATCCCAGCTTTCCTCAGAGAATTTTCGTGGCGTTTTAGTAAAGCAACTTCTTCACAAGTAATGTTAAGTGCTGGATTGGGAGGAGTAAACCTGATCGGCGCTTTGATATTGGGAGGATTATTACGAGATGGTAGCCTCGCTAGAGAAATCGGAGGGTTGGTTGCTTTTGCACAAGGAATTCACTGGTTGTTGCTAGCTTACGGCGTAGGCTTTTTAGCGATCCCCTTAATACGATACTTTTGGATACAGTGGCGTAACGAAAAAATTGGCGATCGCAATAGTCAGCGTCAAGCAAGAGCAAGGTTGATAGAAAGCGCAGACGAAAAGTTACAGCAAAAAATCAACTATGCCCATAAGTTTGCAGCAAATACAGTTATTGATAAAGACAAGTTAGTTTACTCTAGCGAAACTGATTTAATTGAACAAGAAGCAGAACGATCGGCGCAAATTGACGCAGAATGGCAGAAACGGCTTGAGAATGGAAAGTGAACCAGACAAGTTTGTTCGTCTTACAAATCTCGATCGCGAAAAGTTGCAACTTTGTATCAAAAAGCTTTGTGCTGATTACGGTTAATACTAAATATTGGGGTGCTTCAACATTAGGTTTTGCTTGAAAAGGAGCAGGTGTATATTGAATTTGATACCGAATTGTATTCTTACAATTCGGTAAAAATATTTACCAAGCTTTATTAAGATAAATGTTATTGACACCATAAAACGCTACCAGTGCTTTTGCTACTCAAACCTTGATAGACAAGTACTGTTCATTGAGCTTCTAAATCCGATACAAACAAAGCTCGTGAGGCGAGTTAGTCCCATTGGAAAGGGAAAAAACTGCAAATTTATGAGTCCTGCTTTATACATCAATTCTGAAAGTTCTTCTGGAGAAAAACAACGATTGCCCCAATGCCACTGAATCAATCTGCCTATTAAATTAGACTGAGTAACAGCAAGGATTAATGGTGCCCCTGGACGTAAAACTCTTACTATTTCCTTTAACCCCTGTTCTGGATTAGGCAAGTGTTCAAGCACGTGGGCACTGATGACACCATCGAAGCATTCGTCTGCAAATGGTAACCTCCTCACATCACTTTGATAGATTTGATGACTAATGTTTGTTTGACTTAGTTTTTGATGAGCAATTTCAAGCATCCCAGACGAAATATCAACTCCAGTAATGTGCGTTGTTGGATTGATAGTTTGAGCAAATGCAAGGCTAAATGCCGCTGTGCCAATTCCACAATCACAAATCGTCAAATTGTCTTGCCAGTGAGGCAGAATATCAGCATCTTTCAGCGATTTCCACAGCTCCCGATAGGCATGGCAATGCCCTAGAAGACGAAGATGCTCATGCCATCCGAGAGCAGCCTGATCGTAGGTTTGAGACAGTTGCGTAGCTGTGGGATAAACTCGTTGAAGCGAGACTCGCCACCATCCGATTGTCCATTCCATTGCTTTCATAATTTTTCGTTTGTGATATCCAATTCTCAATTTAGAAAAATCATTAATGTTCGACTATTTGCTCCGGTTGGATTTAATTGTTAGTTGGGAATTCGGAGGTTTTACTCAGCCTTCTTCGCCACAATAAAAACCCCTTTTAATGTAAACACCCCTTTCCGTATGCTTTTGTTCGGTTGCCAATGGTAGTCAATTGTAAAACCAGCATCGCTCAAAATATTTTCTAATTCTTTGCTAGTAAAAACTTTAACTAGCGGTATCAATCGCAAAAATCTTCCCATCCAGGCGATAACCTTAAACCACTTCATCGTATCTCCCAAACACGCCGTACTGGTGACGAAAACCCCCCCTGGTTTGAGCATCTTGTAAACTTTGGCAATTACTTCTTTCTTGTTTTCAAGTAAGTGCAAAATACTCAGTCCTAACACTACATCAAATGTTTCCGAGGCTACAGTTAATTCTTCGATAGTCAATTGTTCAAAGGTGACATTGTTGATGTTTTGTGCCTCAGCTTTACCTTGAGCAATTTTAATCATTTCCTCGGAGAAATCTATTGCCCGAATATGTTTAACATAAGGTGCGTGAATAATAGCAGTCCCTCCCGTACCGCAGCCAAACTCTAGCACTTCCATCTCTGGCTTAAAGTATTCCTGTGTGACTTGCAGTTTTTTTTGATAAGTTGCTTCATCAGCAATAGGTTGTTGAGAATAGGGTTCGGCAATTTTGTTCCAAAATTTGGCTGAATAGTTCATCACATCTTCCTTGATTTAATTAAACGGTTTCTTCATTTCTCGCAGAGAAAGGCATGTCTATAAAAATCATGCTTCCTGACTGGTTGAGTAGTGCTTGGAAGCTGGGTTCCGCCACCGCCATGCTGACCAAATGATGGAGAACAGCGCGGCAATTTCGATGACCATGTGAAAGGTATCGTCCAGATCGGTTGTGCCATTTTTGATTTCAAACGAGAGGGTAATCACACCGGCAATGATATTAGCCCAACGATTGGCACCATAGGGCAGTAGCCGAGAGAGGAGAACCATGGAAATCGGCACTTCAGCGACGAAACCACCCAACAGCAACAGATGCTCTGTTATTGGAGTCCCATTGAATGTCCCGGTCATTACTCGTTCAATGAATCCAGGCTCAATAAATTCATGGATATCCCGAAATATCGTATTGAGTAAGAAAAACATCCACAGAGTGGATAGCTTAGCTTTCGTTTCCATTGTCAGTATTTGTTTGTGCAAATTCATGTTTGTTCTGCTTTGTCCAAATTTTCTGTTCGTTCGGGTTGGGTTGGCATGACCGAGACCAGCGACAGCCCCAAATCACGCACCAGCAGCAGCAAGCCATACAGGGCAACCCGATCGACTATCGGGCCCGACAGCAGCGTTTCACCCTTGTCCTTGAGTGCCATCGCATTGCTATGCTGAGAGCAAGTTAAGGTCTACTTCTCGCTTGCGGATGGGGAATTGAATTTCCGCTACATAGTCTAAATCCCCTGGATGTTTGGGCAATTCCAGAAAAACTAACCTCACCGGACCCGCAAAAGCATAATGGTTGGCTTCAACCCATTCACCGATCGCGTTGTGTCCCAGAAGTCTGGCACAGCAGTCTGTGGGAGGAATTAATGTTGCCATTGTTGCCGAGGGAAGCGATCGCGTATCCAGGGTCAGACCGTCATAGGTAGTAAGGGGAGCATGATTGGTTTTATGGAGTAATCGTCCCAGTTCAATATCGGTGCGATGGCTCTGCCGACCCCTTTCAGGGGTATCGCTCGTTACTCCATCTTCATGCACAACAATGGTCATCGCTCCATAGGTGCTATTATTTTTTTCAGGAAGAGCATGGATCACAGACCCGAAAAGTTCTTCTCCTGAATGATTTGTTGGTAAGACCTTGCGTAATCCGATCAGTCTTTGTTGGGGGACTTCTTTGACGATCACATCCTTTACTAAGCTATCCCGATCTTGAATTTGCTTGAGGCGAGACTCAATAGTGCGAATGCGTTGCAGTTCTTCCAACACCTGTTGTTCCAATTCCGCTTTTTTTAGAGATAACATCCCTTGAATTTCTGTGGGAGAAATATCATCGCGGACAAACCTTTGAATTTGATTTAACGATATTCCTAGATCCTTTAATGCCAGAATGCGATTGAGTTCTGGCAGTTGACTCGCACTATAGTAGCGATGCCCACTTTCAGTATCTAGTTTGATGGGTTGAAACAAACCGATTTCATCGTAGTAACGCAACAATCGCTTTGAAACCTGGGCGATACGAGCGTATTCTCCAATGCTGTACATGATGTTTTCGAATATTATATTTTCTATATTTCCAAAGATAGGGGGTGACGTAGCGTGAAGAGCAAGGAAAACGAAAAAAAACTTAACAATACCGCTAACGCTTGAGGTCAAGGGTTCCCTTAAAAGTTTTTTCCTCCTGAAAAAAAACTTTTAAGGGTGCCCGTCACCGGCAAATACAAACCCTGTGGGAAGGCAAAAGCGATGGTCGTTCGTGTAACGTCTCGGAGAAAAGATCCGCCGCCTTCGACCATCGCTCGTCCGTCTGCTGCATTGAGATGTTACGGCAACACCTTCTACTCTAAAGCTGTGACAAGAGCGATGTAATGAATTGATGTAGTAGTTTTACCTGGGCTGCTGTTCGTGACTTCTACTCAGAAAAAGTCATAATTTATATACATAATAAATACAGTTCAACATGTATCCATGCTGAACTGCATAACTGTATGAATAAATGCACATCCGCACAACAAGTAAAGGAAAATCACTTAACCTGAATCGGCGCTAAAGCTACATTTTTGTAATAATGATTCAAAATTTGTAGATGGTTATAACCTTGAGAGGCTAAATACCTTGCGCCGTATTGACTCATACCCAAACCATGTCCCCAACCAAGACCATTTAGTACAAAAGTATTATCTTCTCCTTTTTTAACGGTGAAGCGGGTACTATTAAGCTTAAGTGAGGTTCTTACCTGTTCTCCTTTTAGTTCCTTAACGCCTTTTTCACCAACAATCTGCAATTTCTTAACGCTGTTAAATGGTGATAATTCTACAGTTCTAATTTCCTTGATATTGCCGACTCCAGGAAACTTTTTGCTGATTTGTGTTGATGAAAAACTTTTCTGCCATTTACATCTAGGGGCAATTTTAGCTAGATTTGGGGTATTTAAGTCGAAGTCTGGAACTGCACGTAGATAAGGTAAACTGTTCCCCCAAACGTCTTCTACGTTTTCAGTATGTCCGCCAGAACAAGCATGGTATAATGACTCAATTATCTGATTGTTATGAGTTAATACTTGCCCTGCAGTAGCATCTACTGCGGTGTAAATTTTAGGGTGCTCTGCGACAACGCCTTTGTAAATCTGCCATTTATCTGGAGTATCTCCGACATCATAAAGAGGATTGGTTTGCTGCTTCTGTCGTCTGTAAAGGGCGTAACTACGAGCGGCTATGGCTTGAGCTTTCAGAGCTTCGGGATGCCATCGAGCATCCATTTCACCACCTAAAACGCTGTAGAGATATTCTTCTAAATCAACCCAGTTAACGGCGGTTAATCCTTTCTCTGTAGGGATAACTAAGGTTCTACCGCGATACCAGCGATCGCCAATATAAACATATCCTTTACCTTCAGGTTCAATCCAGAATAAAGCAGATCTCCACTTATCTAAAGCTACTCCACCCCTAGCAGGTTGAGCGTAGTAAGCTTCTCTTCCGGGTAATTTTCCTAAACGATTTCCGTTGCCATCTTTGATTATTGCAGCTGTGGAACTACCAACTTTGACTTGTTTCACATCTCGCTTAATTGCCACGCGCATAATTACCGATGCTTGTGCTGGGACAATCAAAAACATCCACAACAGTACTCCGAGCCACCAATGGCGTACTTTCATCTGAGATAATATTGAAGGATTGTTTAATCGGAATTTCATGCTACTTGTAATAATCTTGTTAGATTTATATATGTTTGACGGACATTCAAGCAGTAGTTTCCCGTACACCTGATTTTTAGTTAAGAAAATGCAGGTCATGGGTACCCGTCACTGGGGCTAATAATAATTATATATTTTTTTTAGTATTCGAGATGGGGTTTATTTGCTGCGATGTCATGTCTATTTTTTTACTAACCACGAACAGAATTTTTAATCTATATAAGAATTAATCAAGTGTAAAAAAAAGTAGCAATTACCAATGAGCATTCTCATCAACAAAAAATCAGCAGCCCTGAATTTCTTCATGTGCTGCTGATTAAATTGCGTGGGTGGTTTGGGGGAAATGTAATAAAGACTTTTCTTATATATGAAAGTGAATTCTAAACTTAAGCATGCTTTACATTCTCTAGAATGGAATATGGCTGTGTGCCAGTCATTTGAGAAGTAGTAGGGAAACTTAGTTTATTAGAAGAGCCGCACCCGAATAATTTTTTCATCAATACTATTACCGGTGCTAAAGGTGTTATCAAATTTCAGATGTCGTCTACTATTATATCTACCAAAACGTCTAAAATTACGTCTACCATAACGTCTAAAACCACGTCTGCCATAACGTCTAAAACCACGTCTACCATAACGTCTAAAACGACGTCTGCCACGACGTCTGCCACGACGTTTAAAATTAATATTGACTAATTCAGCGTTTTCTGCTGTGTCAAAGTTAGCCGGTACAAGTAAGGATTTTGATGCTCTAGATGTTGTTGCTAACTCAAGGCTATCAATAGGATGATTGGCAGAGGCTGGTTTTGCGCTGATTGCTAACTGTCCAACACTACCGAACAATAGGATAGATGCAATTGTAGAGGTTGTTAATTTTTTGAGTTTCACGATCTATAGTTCCTCGTAATCTGTTTGTTTCCCTTTCCTTAATTACTAATATCGGGGATCGTACTGAGGAACTACTGATTGTTAACTGAGGATTTGGTAAGAGTTATCTGAGAAAGCTGAGAAAAAAACATTGCTCCTCCAATGATAAAAGCAGGAAGCTATGGAATAATAGAGGGATTTTTTTTAAGCATAAACTGTTTGCGATTTACTTGCTTCATTGGCGATAATTCCCACCAAATTTAAATTATCGAGAATTTCCGTAGCTTGAACTAATTCACTTTGCCTGATTTTACCCATGCGTTCCACCATAATGATGCCGTTACATAAGGAAGCTAGAATCCGAGCGTCTACTGTATCTAAAATTGAAGAAGCATCTATCAAAACTAGATCGTAGTTTCGCGTAAATATATCTAACAGTTCTTTCATTCGCCGAGAAGTAAGTAATTTCACTGTATCATCTGGTATTGGTCCGGCAGTTAAAATATCTATTGCAGGATGAACTGGTTGCACATAATCTGAAATAGGACCATTTGTTTCTTCTAATAATAGTAAGGAGAGTCCCCAATCGTTAGAAAGTTCTAGAGTCGAGTGTAAGCTGGGATTTCGCAGGTTGGCATCAATCACTAAAACTCGTTGATGCATTCTAGCAGCACTTACGGCCAATCCTAATGTCGATGTTGATTTTCCTTCTCCAGGAAGTGCTGAAGTTATCATCAAAGATTGACAGTGTAGAGGATATTTTAATATCTGAATATTTTGGTAAGCCATATCCAGGGTTTCGTGGCAAGGTAAATAGGCTATGGCTTCTGAAAAATAAGGATATGACGAATGCAATTTTCCCAATGGTA
The DNA here is from genome assembly GCA_039820385.1 of Cyanobacteria bacterium J06635_10. Lineage (GTDB taxonomy): Bacteria > Cyanobacteriota > Cyanobacteriia > Cyanobacteriales > Nostocaceae > Rivularia. The sequence continues at coordinate 7,237 of JBCBQE010000041.1, read as the reverse complement.
AACCTAAAAGTTTTCTTCGTTCGTGGTGTGGTGTGAGTTTGGGTATTTTACCCAATAAGCGCACTTTTGTAAGCTTGGTTAATTCTTGGGGAGTATAGATGGTGTCGTTAAATAGTTCTAAAATTAAAGCTAAGGCTATACCTAAAATTGGACCTGTAACTGCCCCTGCTAACAAAATTAATATTTTGGAGTTACCAATTTTAGTTCCCTTATCTGGTTGTTCGAGTATTTGCCAATCAAATCCCCCTTGAGCAATTTTAAGCGCCAAGGATTGTCGTACTTCCATCAACTGAGAGAGGGTTTTGCGGTTGGAAGCTACCTCTGGTAACAGACGATTATATTGTGCAATTAATGCGGGATATTTATTTAACTCCAAACGCAGTTGTGTTTCAGATTCGATTAAGCTTTGTTGATTTGCACGCAAACCCAAGGCGTTTGTCTGCAATTGAATCATTTCTTCGACTAATTTGACATCGATTGGAGCAAGTTGCCCTTTTGTCAATAGCGGCTGTGTTGTATTATTTAGAAGTTCTGTTTTCGCTCCCAAACTGCGTCCCGTTTCTTGTTGCAATAAAGCCAATTGACTCTGACGCTGTTCTAAAAGTTTTTGTACTGTGGGAGAATTATCAGTAAACCGTTGTCTTTCTTCTGCTAAAGCCAGTTCTGTTTTTTGAATCTCATCTAGCAGGGATTGGTAACGAGTTGACTGACTTAGACGAGACGATAAGACAGCATTTCTAGGAGAAGCAGCTATTTGTTGTTCTAAATTTTTGTAACGAGCCTGTACATCTTGTAACTGAGCAGTGGTAGTATTTAATTCTTTTTTGACTGCGGCAATTGATTCCAAAAGAATTGTACTTTGTATTTGTGGATCAACTACATTGTATTTTTTGCGAAACTTTTCTAAGTTTTCCTCCGATTCAATTACCTGTTGTTTAATTTTGGGAAGTCTTTCGTTGACGAAAGCTAACCCTTTAGATAAACGTTCTTCTTGCTGTTCTTTATTAAATTGCTGATAAATTACTTGTAAGGCTTGCAGTACTCTCTGTGTTTTTACTGGATCTTTGTCTTTAAAAGAAATTTCAAACACCTCGGAAGGAGTTTTATTAGTTCCCGTTCCTCTTTGTATCTGAGCAACTGTTAAAGGTGCTTTTTCGCCTTTTTTACCTTTAATATCTTCAACCCTAATATCTTTGTATAAGGGACGAAGCAATTCTACTGCTCTGGCAATTAATTGTGTACTGCGCATAAATTCTAACTGAGCCGTATAATCTACGACTTCAACGTTAGGGTCTGTAAAATTATTATTATTTAAATCATTTTGATTATAAGGAGTTCTTGTTCCTTGATAAATATTGGAACTAACTAACAGTTGCATGGAGCTTTCATGCGTCGGTTTTATGACTGCGGATAAAATAGTCGCAACCGACATCACTATAGTTGCTACACCTACAATCAGCCAACCCCGGCGATATATGATGGTAGATAGCTGTCTAATATTAACAGCTTCTTGTGGGGAGGCAATTACCATTTGCCCTTTTTCTAGACTAGTGTCAAGTACCACAAAAGACCTCTCAAATCGAAACACTAATTTTTGTGATTTTCTGCAAACAAACTAAAATACTTATATAGTAGGATAGCCTATTAAAAAGAATACTTTAAATGTGTTTGAAAAGAATAATTTATCATATACGAACCTCATATAATTCATAATTACCTCTAGGTCAGTTCAAAACTCTGTATTAAATGTTTCGTTTCGGTAAGGACATACGGGAAAGTTATAAATAAAACTCGAAGACTTTTGATAATTCTCTAAGTACCCTTTTCAAAGGCAGAGTAAATCGATGTAATTTGATTCACTTTGCATTTGAAGGGAGCTTATCTTATCAATCAATTAAATATATCTAGCTACAAGAGGAACTAACATTATTTACAAGCTGGCTTAAGAATTCTAAATGTCCCCGACTGTTTTTTGTGAGTTTATCTATTATAGTGAAATTAAATTTATTTTTCCCTTGCATAATATTTTGTGGATTAGACAGAAATGCAGCAACTTTAAATCGTTTATCTCCAGGCTTCCAAACTGCGAAATCCGCCTCTATGCTATTTAGAAAGACTTTTGCTTTGCCAGAGCCGCCTAAGCTGTAAAATGGTACGCCTAATGCAAGTGCGGTTAATCCTAAATGCAGTTTATAGGAGACAACTAAGTCTAGTGTTGCAAGAAACTCAAGGGTTGACTGAGGATCTGTATATACGTGAGATTTGATATTATTCGATTGTTGTTTGGGTAGCAACTCGCTATTTATTGATGATGATGGTAGATAAGTTTTAATAAAATGGAAAACAATATCTCTTCTGATAGATGCGATAATTCCAAGTTGAAAAGCTAACCATTTACATTGCAAAGTATTCGGAATATTGATACCGACATTAATTACATTGCTTGAATTATGTTGATTTCGATCGGGAGTTGGCCAAAAATCAGATACACAGAGCAAGACATCCGGATGATAAAAAACGTCTTTGCCAAACTTGTTAATTAAAGTTTTATCTGATTCTAGTCTGACAGTACAAGATTGACAGGTGTTTCCTTGAAAAAATTCTCGTCTCCAATGTGAAAGCTGATTTTTTTCTGTAAGCCCTTCTCCACCAATGGAAATTGGATAGACGGGACAATTTTTTTCGGTGCTGACTTTGTATAGACAGCGAAAATCCTCTTCAAAAGGTGCAGAAAAGTTTTCTACAAGAAATCCACCACCACCTATAATGCAAAATTCTGCATTAGTAAGAAGTTGATCTAAAGAATCGGTAGTTTGAATTTGATAGCGTTTTGCTAACTGTTTATCTAATCGATAGACAACAGGCTCGGCACCTAGACTTTTAAGATATTTGGCAAACTGAACCGCCATTATATCATCGCCGTAGTTGCCATAATTGTAGGAACCCCAAATTGCAACTTTCATTTTTTATGGTACGTTGAAAATATGATAATCTACTATTAAGAACATTCAAACAAAAAATTACGATAAAAACTTCACTAATACTCCTGCAAATTAAAACAATATGACGATTCTCATGGGTACCCGTCAATAATCCTCATTTGTTAAATTATCTTCATTAAACTGATACTGTGTTTGATGATATTTCCAGAGTTTTCCTTTTCTGTTTAATAATTCTTGATAGCCTCCCTGCTCGACAACACGACCTTCCTCAAGGACAATAACTTTATCAGCTTTATGAATAGTAGAAAGTCGATGAGCAATTGCGATCGCAGTTCTTCCAATCGCCAATTTTTCTAAAGACTGTTGTACTAAACCCTCACTAACAGAATCGAGGGCGCTAGTTGCCTCATCTAAAATTAAAATTTCTGGATTGCGTAGTAAGGCTCTAGCAATAGCAATTCTCTGTCTTTGCCCCCCAGATAAACGTACTCCTCTATCTCCAAGTTTTGTGTCAAAACCTTCGGGTAATTCGGAAATAAATTCATAGGCGTTTGCACCAATACTAGCTTCTATAATAGTTTCATCATCTATATTTTCTAAACCGTAAGCAATATTTTCTCGCACTGAAGTATTAAATATAAAAGTATCTTGACTTACTACCGCCATCTTTTGCCGCAACGAATCAAGGCTATATTCGCGCAAGTCAACATTATCAATTAATATGCTCCCTGTTGTAAGATCGTAAAAACGTACCAGCAGATCGGCTAAAGTAGTTTTACCAGAACCACTAGAACCAACCAATGCTACCATTTGACCGCGTTCGATGGTTAAATTAATATTGTGCAATACTAACTTGCCATCATCATAACCAAAATTAACGTTTACAATTTCTATACCTTGCTTTAAACCAGGGAACTCTTTCTTACCATCAATTAAATAAGCCTTATTATCAGTTCTTAAAAGTTCCTGAATAGTTTTTAGAGCACCTGAATGCATGGCAATAAAACCCCAGGAACTATTCATTTGAGCAATAATCGGTAGCAAACGGAACAAAGCAAACAAAAAAGCGAGTAAAGAAACTACACGAAGACTTCCACTCGATATGAGCGTTGAAACCGCAACTAAAATCATGGCGACTAAAATTGTGGTAGCTAAAGCCTCAATTAACGGCTGCAAAAGCCCGCTAATAGTACTAGCCTTCAACCAAGCATTAGAAAACTTCTGAGCTACTTCATAAAAACCCTTACGTTCAAATTCTTGAGTCCAAAATGCTTGTACCGTGCGAATACCACTGACAAATTCTGTAGTTTTAGCCGCTAACTCTCCACCAGCAGATGTCATCTCAAAACTTGCTTGGCGCACTCGACGAATCCCATTCGATGCTGCTGCTGCGAGTATACTAAAAAGAAGTACTGTAACTAAAGTTAATTGCCAAGAAATAACGAACATGGCGCAGGTGTAAGCTAAAATAACGCAGCTTTTAGTCACAAAATTAATCAGTTCATTAAAAGCAAAACTAAGATGACTAACTTCAGCAGAAAAAGTATTGATTAATTCTCCCGAACGTTTTTGGGTATAGTATGAAAGACTGAGGCTTTCAAACTGCTTAAATATTCGTTTGCGGAGAGTATCTACCAAGCCAATTTCGCATATTTTAGCGCAATAACGCCCAAAATAGCTAAAAACTGCTCTAACCCAAACAGTAAATAATATTAAACCAGATATACGCCAAATACGTTCTTGGGCAACAGTTTTACTTGCCAAAAACCAAACATCTAACCATTCAATACCAGTTGCTAGTGGTGGTTGATTCGGATTAGTCAATCCTTGCAGCAAAGACGCTATCAAACCAATACCTACTGCTTCAAGTGCCGCAGCCATAATTGTCAGAAATATGGCTAAAATCGCAGTGCGATAAAACGGCCTAAATGCCCCTACAATTAGATAATTATCTTGCCAAAAGCTGCTAGTTTTTAAGATTCTGCGGATCGGAAAGGGTAGTTTAACTTGCATAAATTAATTTAACTAACCCCGATATGAAATAGCGTAGACTTGCGAGCATAAAAATTGACATCTGTTTCCATTGGAAATTATTGCTTGATAAGCTTGAACTAATTGTTGAGTGTAAAAATTTTGGAAGGCTGTAACTTATTCAATCTAGGTAAAATTAGAAAACGCCAAGTATCTTGTAATTTAGAATACATACCTAATATTAAAGCAATTAATTGCCAAGATTTGTGATAAGGTTTATATTTTGCAAAAAATTTCAAAGCCGAAATCATATGTATCAGTGTTAGATAGTTAAACTGAGAACGAGTACTCGAACGTTGATATAAATGCAATGCGGATACTTCCGGTTGAAATAAAACTCTATAACCATTTTGCCAAGCATCTACACACAGACTAACATCCTCAAAATACAAAAAAAAGCGTTCGTCAAACAAACCATGTCGTTGTATATACTTTCCCGACACCATCATGAAAGCCCCTATCGCCCAGTTAATTTCGACAATTTTTTTGGGAGGAGGCACACAGGCATAATAATAGTCGAATGGATATAGTAAAGTCTGTAGCTTTTCACCTAATAAATACTTACAGAGCAAAAAATTAAACGTGGGAAATCTGCGAATTGAAGGTTGAACTGACTTGTCTAGATACAGTAATTTCGGACAAATAATTGCAATATCCTCTGAGGAATTCAAGGTTGCTTCCAGACGAGGAATTATTTTGGCTTTGAATGCTACATCTGGGTTAACTAGTACGTAAACTTTACTTTGTAGGGCAGCAACAGCCCTATTATTGGCAACACCAAAACCTAAATTTCGCTCTCCTTTTTTACCTATAAAAATTTGTGGATATCTTTGAGTGAAATCATCCAAAATTTGCGGAGACTTATCCTTTGAGGCATTATCGTAGACAATAACAATACCTGTTTGTGGGTAAAATTCCTTAACTGCTTGTATGCATGATTCAATCGCACCTCTTAAAGTTCTCGCTGAGTTATAAGAAACAATTACAAAAGCGATATCACTTTTTGCCATCATGGTAATCACACCTGAAGCTGCATCAAGACGATGCAGTTAATTACAATACATTGATAATTTATACGTTAATCCTATAACTCCTATGCAAAAGTATCCGGTTTTAAAGGGTTCCCATGAGAATTTTTTTTAGGAGAAAGAAAAATTAATTCTCATGGGTGCCCATAAATTGCAAGACGAGTTAAAATTTTAACCTATTTTGGATGTTTTTCAGATTTTGCCTTTCTGTGAAGTAAAAAAGTTTAGGATTAATTAGAATTCAAGTTAGGTATATATAGCATCTACCTAAAGTGGTAGATTCTGCAGTCAATCCATTACAATACTTATGACTAAAATCTCGATATCAATATAGTCAATTATGCGCTACAAACCTCAATGCCTAGATTGTGACGGTTATTTTTTTGTCTACAGATTATTTTGTACTTATTAGATATATATAAAATGCTAATGTCAGGCTGGTTAACAAGAATCCATAACATTATCTGTAAATAAATTTTTATTAAATAATCAAAATTTCACTATTAAATATATTTCTGTGATGTTTTATACTTTTGTTGCTAGCAGTCATTTAAATGATTGTGCTTAAAATTGATTGGATGTTGGATACTTATCTATCACAGTAAATTAAGAAAAAGCCAAGTACTGATGTTGGAAATAGAGGATTGTTTTGTATGAATAATCTGCAAATACCGCATTTATTTCTAAAACGAAGAAAAAATCAGAGATGCTTGCATTCGGTAGAGTTCTTTTATCAGCTTTACTGAGGACTAATATAAAAATTCACGACAATATCAATAACTTATTAAATACATAGAGTATCAGTAAAATAACGCAAAAAAACATAAAAGTCTTAAAGATTTTGCCAATAATTACCGAGAATTTACTGACAACGAGTTGACTTGGTTGAGTAAATGAACTTATGATTACATTGATATTTTATGAAGTGGAAATAAACTAGTAGTCATAAATACTTAGGTAATTAAAACCTGGTTAAAATCCCTGGTACATCACCAGAAATGCTAAATCTAGATTAGACTTGCATGAGAATAATGCGATAGGCGTTTAAAAATACGCTAAATAATTAAATTTAGAAACAGGATTTATGTTGCACTTCTTGTGCAAAGGAGGTTTAGAGAAATATTTGGTCTTCAAAATAACAGTTATTTTAGAAGTTACCATCTTCAAACATTGATTTGCCACATTGAGGCATATAGGGAAATTTCCTAGTCTATCTTAAAAGTTGGCATAATTTGG
>JBCBQE010000040.1:0-15798 GCA_039820385.1 Cyanobacteria bacterium J06635_10 | reverse complement strand
AACATGGGGTAAGGGCGGCATGTATTTCCGCCCAAATTCCCAGGTTTTCCCATATTTTCAAGGAACAGTTGAAGCCCATCTACCCATCTTATTCAGTGCCCAATTCTCAATTATCTATTCTTCACTTTCTTGATATAGTTCCTGCAACGCTTGCTGCTGCTTCTTTCGAGAAATTCGGCGATATTTTTTACTTTCTAACCTAGGTTCGTATTGTTGCCGCCCTTTCCCTTTAGTTTTTAACTTAAGATTGGATTCTGGCGAGGCTTGCTGCTTCAGCCAAGTTTGACGTTCTATTGCTTCTTCTAAAAACTCTAAATAATCTTCGTAACGTTCCCAATCTCCTCGCACTACGCAATCGGGTTCATCCCGATGTAAACAGTTGCTAAACTTACAGTCACCATTTTTTAATCTGACGAGAGCTTCTGGAAAATAACTGGCTAGTTCCTCCGGCATACAATTTAAGTCTGGTTGATTGAAACCAGGAGTATCTGCCAGTAAACCGCCTCCAGGAAGTTCAAATAATTCTACGTGGCGAGTGGTATGCCTTCCACGAGCTAATTTACCAGAAACTTCTGCTACCCGTAAGCCTGCGCTGGGAATTAAAGTATTGATTAAACTGGATTTTCCAACACCTGAAGCTCCAGCAATAACAGTAATTTTACTTTGAATAATATTTTCTAAGACGTTGATATTTATACCTTCATTAACGCTGATAAATATGGGTTTATAACCCCAACTATTAAGACGTTCTTTAATTTCTACATGTTCTTGAAAAGTTATAAGGTCGCTTTTATTCAAGCACAAAACTAAATCTAAACCTGTGGACTCACCTTTCACTAAAAAGCGGCTGAGTTGATAGGGTTCTAAGGGAGGATCTGTAACAGCAAACACCAATAATATTTGATTGACATTGGCGATCGCAGGACGATCGAGTTGAGAGCTCCGGGGCAATACATCGGCAATCGCACCCCTACCACCAGCCCAATCGGGTTCTTCTACCACAACGCGATCGCCAACCATTACTTGTTGACCAATTTTTTTTAAACGGGTTCTACGGGTACATAAAAGGAGTTGGGGATTGGGTGAAGAAGCAGAGGAAGCGTCCGAGAAAATTACTCCTCCTACTTCCTCTGCTCCCTCTGCTTTTTCATCAAGCTGTACTCGGTAAAAGTTGGCTTGCACGGCAAGCACCGTACCTAATAACTGTCCTCGATGTGTTAATGATGCTTCGCCACTCATGAGTCATTAACTGAACGGCGTACTAATAAAGAAAAATAATTAGAACAGTCTGTAATTTGTTCTATTTGATAGCCCGCCATTGTCAAGCTATCGGGAACCTGCTCAATTGGCTCTCCTGCATCTAACCAAACTTCTAATAATTCTCCAGGTTGCATTTGCTGCAAACGAAGTTTTGTCCGCACGAAATTAATCGGACAAGGAGTTCCCCGTAGGTCAAGTTGAGCATCGGGAGTTAGTCGTGAAGATACAGCCATTAGTTAAATAATTTTCCCAAAAATCCTTCTAAGCCACCTTTTCCAGTACGCTCTCCTTTTATTTTAGCTAGCTTCTCGAGCAATTCTCTTTCATCGGGTGTTATCTTTGTCGGAATATCAATCAACACCGTAATCATATGGTCACCCCTGCTAACGGGATTTCCCAAACGCGGAACACCGCGATTTTCTAACTTCGTGACTGTATTGGGCTGAGTTCCAGGCGGGATAGTCATTGGTACCAGACCATCTACAGTATTTACTTGCAAATGGCAGCCTAAAATTGCTTGAAGATAGCTAACTTTTATTTCTGATAGTACATTTATACCATCACGCTGGAATTCTTCATCTTCATTTACGAATAGGTAAACATATAAATCTCCAGGTGCGCCACCCCGCATGCCGGCATCTCCTTCGTTGGAAATCCTCAGGCGGGTACCGTTGTCAACCCCTGCTGGAATAGTAATTTTAAGTTTTTTGGTGACTTGATTTGCACCCTTACCTTCACAAGCATCGCACTTATCTTCAATGACCATTCCTGTACCGTTACAGGTGGGACAAGTCGATACTTGAGTAAAGCTACCAAAGGGAGTTCTAGTTACGCGGCGGACTTGACCGGAACCGCTACAGGTAGAACAAGTACGGGGGCGAGTACCTGGTTTCGCACCAGAACCGTTACAAACCTCACAAGTTTCTAGGTGGGAAATACGAATTTCTTTTTCACCACCAAATACTGCTTCCCGAAAATCTAGCTTTAAATCTAACCGTAGGTCATCACCTCGAACTGGTCCGCTGCGTCGTCTTTGAGACTGTCCCGTGCCTCCAGCAAAGCCGCTGAAGATGCTTTCAAATATATCCGCAAAACCACCCATATCGCCGAAGTCTTGGAAGCCAGCGGCACCAGCACCCGATACTCCTTGTTCTCCAAAACGGTCGTAACGAGCGCGGGTTTCTGGTTCCGAAAGTACCTCATAAGCACGGTTGATTTCCTTAAACCGCTCTTCGGCTCCCGGTTCTTTGTTCACATCTGGGTGATATTTCCGGGCTAAGCGGCGGTAAGCACTTTTCATTTCTTCTTTGTCGGCGTCACGAGAGACACCAAGAATTTCATAATAGTCGCGAGCCATATAGCAAAGGTAAAAGTTAAAATTAGGACACTTGGTCAGCAGTTACAGATCGGGTCTGAGGCAAAAGTTAAGTTTTATTATTAATAATTGATTTTACCAAAGAAAATGGATATAGCGCCCCGTAGCTATAAGAGGGCTTTTCCACAAATCTTCATCTAAAATTATTTTATTTATAAGATAATAATTATTGGTTAAAAATCCCTTTTGCTTGCTTTTGTGCCCAAACTCAAAAGTATCGCTTAAAGATATAAATAGTGGGTAGCAAAAACCACGCAAAATATAGTCAGCGAACCAAAAAAAGCTCTTTCTTCTCTTTTCAAACGCAAAGTACCTTGAGGCACGCATTAACTCCAGGTTTAATGTCCCGCGCCTTGATAGATGAAACCCTCCGGGGTTAGCTAAGTTAGGCTTTTTCATTAGTTCCATTGAACGGTGAAACGATTTAAGTCTTGCCAGCAATGAATAGCTAATTATAAGCTTTGTCGCTGAAACTCGAAGCATTGGCGATGATTCTAAGAATCTTCGCACTTGAGCGGACCGATGAGAAAGTCAACCTTTACGCTTAGTCAAAATTACTACTGATAGATTAAACGGTAAGTAGGGTTTGAATAAGGATGACATTTATCGATTAGCCGAATCGATGACTCTCTTACAATTGTGCTACGTAGGTGTGCAATAAGTAGACCATAACCAGAAGGGCTAGCCGCACTTATTGGTGTGGAAAACCCGCCATCTAGTATTTTATGGCATTAAAATTATTCCAATACCATCTAAACAATGCCAGAATTTGCTCCTATAATTTAGCAAAACACTCTCTGTATAAAACCACCTTTGATAAGTAGGTAGGCATAAAATTTACCAAGCGGCAAGTACAAGAATGTAAATTAGCTTTAAAGGCTTATTCCCGATCGCTACTCACTACTTCCTTGTTAAGGGTTCCTATAGGAATTTTTTTAGAAGAAAAAAATCCTATGGGTGCCCGTCATAACCATAATTTTTCCCACCCACCTAAATTAATCGCGATCAATTGTGGAATTCAAAGTAAGACGTAATTATAGCCTATTGCACTTGTTTGAGATATATAATTATAAACCCCTCCCTTGAAAGTGGGAGAGGTTTGGATATGGAGGTTCCAACTGTGCTGCACTAGCGGAGCATCACGGAGCGATCCTCAACTGAGAACCGCCACATATCGTAATTACCAATTAGTCTATAGCTTCATAATCGGCTTGGACTGTATTATCTTCTTCAAAATCAAAGTTAAATTGTGGTGCAAAAGCTTCTTTGGATGCTTCGTTATCTTCAGAAATTGAAGGATTATCGGATTCTTCAACTGTTTCCTCGTTACTTTCAGTATTGACACGACTGTATACCTCCGCGCCAATCGCAAATAGAGTTTGTTGAAACTCATCCAAACTTTGTTTAAATTCTGCTGTGGATATTTCTTCGTTAGCCATTGCAGCCTTTAATTGTGCTAATTTTTCATCAATAGCAGCCCTCAGTTGCTCATCGTAATGGTTAGGATTATCCGCTAAAGTCGATTCGTAACTGTGCAAGAGAGTGTTAGCTTGATTTGTTAATTCGATTAACTCTAAGCGTCTTTTATCTTCCTCAGCATAGGTTTCGGCTTCAGTACGCATTCGTTCCACTTCGTTCTGACTCAAACCGCCTGTATTGGTAATCCGAATGCTTTGTTCTCTACCAGTACCTTTATCTTGAGCGCCTACCTTGAGGATACCGTTAACATCAATTTCAAAAGATACTTCAATTTGAGGTACGCCACGAGGAGCTGGAGGAATTCCATTTAAAAGGAATTTACCCAGACTTTTATTATCCCGTGCCATTGCTCTTTCACCTTGAAGAACGTGAATTTCAACGGAATTTTGTCCGTCAACAGCTGTGGAAAATACCTGAGATTTACTAGTAGGAATAGTAGTATTGCGTTCTATGGTTTTAGTAAATATTTCCCCTAAAGTTTCAAGTCCTAATGATAAAGGGGTAACATCCAAAAGTAATAAATTATCCACTTCGCCACCCAATACCCCAGCTTGAATTGCAGCACCAAGGGCTACCGCTTCATCTGGGTTAATCGAACGATCGGGGGCTTTGCCGCTAAAAAAATTCATTAAAGCATTCTGCACTGCTGGAATACGAGTAGAACCCCCTACCAGAATAATTCGGTCAATCGTCGAGGGCTTTAGATCTGCATCTTTGAGTGATTGAGCCATTGGTTCGACAATAGCTTGAATTAAATGACTGCTAAGTTCTTCAAATTTGGAACGGCTAAGTTCCATTTCCAAATGTTTCGGTCCACTTTCATTTGCAGTAATAAACGGTAAATTGATCGAAGTACTCGGCATCGTGGAAAGTTCAATTTTTGCCTTTTCAGCAGCTTCCCGCAAGCGTTGCAGCGCCATCTTATCTGCGGAAAGGTCAATGTTTTCCTGTTCTTGAAAAAGCTCTATCATCCATTGGACAATACAGTTATCAAAGTCGTCTCCACCAAGATGATTGTTACCACAAGTTGCTTTGACTTCAAATACTCCGTCTCCAAGTTGGAGAATAGAAACATCGAAAGTTCCACCTCCCAAGTCGAACACCAGAATCAACTGTTCTTCATCTTGCTTGTCCAAACCAAACGCCAAAGCCGCAGCTGTTGGCTCGTTGATAATTCGCAGTACTTCTAATCCAGCAATTGTTCCAGCGTCTTTAGTCGCTTGTCTTTGAGCATCAGTAAAATAGGCCGGAACCGTTATTACAGCTTGAGTAACATCTTCTCCCAAAAAATTTTCCGCATCCTGCTTTAACTTCTGCAAAATCATCGCGGAAATTTCTTGAGGCGTGTAGTTGCGTCCGCGAATTTGCACGTCAACAGTATCGTCTCGACCTTTGGCACAACTATAGGGTACACGAGTACGTTCGTCTTGAGTATCATCCCAACGCCGACCGATAAATCGCTTAATACTATATATAGTATGTTCCGCATTAGTTACTGCTTGGCGCTTTGCCAGAGGACCGACCAAGCGTTCGCCGCTTTTGCCAAATCCGATAATGGACGGAGTGGTACGTCCACCTTCTGAATTAGCAATCACAAGGGGTTTCCCACCTTCCAAAACTGCGACACAACTATTGGTAGTGCCCAAGTCGATCCCAATAACTTTTCCCATAACTACCGGTAATTTTACTGATTAATTCTAAAAACCTGCAATTTTAACAACGATTTTTGGAGAACAGTTTCCTTTGACAAAACAATATATTTTATTGGAAACTGTCCATCCTTAGAAAGAATCATTTCCAAATTGTCGGAAATTTGACGGGCACCCTTAAAAATTTTTTTGAAGAAAAAACTTTTAAGGGAACCCTTGACTCTACCTAACCGTTGGTAATAAAAGCGCGGATGGGGCTATGCCGAGAAATTGGGATGCGATGCTCGTCCGATTATGATTAACCGAATTATTTTGGTTAGTTTTAGCGACTACAGCTTAAGTAGTTGCTTCACCAGGTTGTGACTCCTCCTGAAGGGGCAAATCTTCCTTCTGAGCAGCCACCTTTACCATTGCATGACGTAGCACGCGATCGCCAAGAAAGTATCCGCGTACTAACTCTTCTAACACTGTTCCTTCCGGATATTCATCCGTAGGTTCGCGCATTACTGCTTCATGCTCTTTAGGATCGAACTCTTTGCCTTCAGGACGCATTGGCGACACACCTAAGCGTTTGAGACAGTCTACGAGTTGCTTGTAAACACCCTGATAACTTTTATGAATGGCCATTTCTCCATCGTTTTGGGGTTTAATTTGCGCTCGCGCTCGTTCAAAGTTATCAACTATTGGCAATAATTCTGTAATAGTGTTGCGCTTCACCTGCAATTCTAAATCTTCTTTTTCTTTGCGGGTGCGTTTGCGGTAATTTTCAAAATCTGCCGCAATTCGCATATATTGACTGCTACGCTCATCTAATTGCGCTTTTAATGAATCAAGTTGAGCCGTAGGAGGCGTATCAGTATCTGTTTGAGCAGTTGTTTGGGTTGTCGGAGGGGCATCTTCTTGTGCATTAACCGTAGCCGACTCAGCGGCTACATCCGGTTGAATTGTTACTTCCTCGTTAACATCACCGTTAGAACTGTTGGAATTTGTTTGTGGAGAGTCGCTGTTCATTACTTAATTTACCTCTATTTGTTCACGGTTGGGGCACTGCTGTGTTATTTATAGATGACCGTTAATATCCAGCCATTATTTTCTAATCATTTGGGGATAATTTATAGGTAAGTTTTTACAACCTTACATTCACAGCAGCCAAAAATTTCAATTACTGCAAGGGGAAGTTAGGTGTATTTGTTTGCCCTTTATATTCCACGGAAGTGGTATCACCGTCATGTATTATGACAAATGCTGAACCAGAGTGATGACTTTCTCAAGAAGCTTATTTGTAGAAATTCCTTAACTCTAAGAGGTAGGGATTGCCTCCTTTACTCACACTCATATAGGAGGCAGCGCCTTGTTGAGGTAGTGTAGTCTTGTGAAGGGAATGCTCCTGCACGGTTCTCTCGGTTGAAGCAAGTAGGCTAGTTTCCCCCATCTTGGCAGAACGCCTTATTGTAGGCAACTGCAAGCCGAAAAGGTTTCCCAACTTGAAGCGACTACCGTGGAGGAAAAAGTTGATTTATTTTATATCTTCTTGCCTAATAGTCCTTAGGGGCTTACGAATACTTTTATAATTAAATCTATATTTATAAATACTTTTAGCACTTCTTTGACGAAAGATACCATTTAAGCGGAAAACCACTCCCCTGTGCCGGGTAAGCCTATTAACAGCATGAGAAGTCACCTTTGGGCTATTGGCGACTTTTGAACTTTATTTAGAAACATAACGAAAATTTTAGCGAAGTTTTCTTAGTTGAGATGAAAATTCTGCACCCCAGCTTGGGAATACTTAAATAGTACGGTTTGTGCAGCATCCATCCTCTCAATATATGACTTATTCGTCACAAAAAAAGCGCAGTACCGCTCTGAGTGTTAGGTCGGAGTTTTCGCCTTTCGGTAATAAACTTGTTCAATCTGGCTTTGTAGATAACAGCCAGATGAAGCAGGCGCTTATAGAAAGTCGCAAGTCGGGTAGGCCTTTAACTGAGGTTATCGAATCAATTGCAGGGCGAGAATTATCACCAGAGCTACTTCGAGAATACAAAAAGCAACAGCTATTTGAGCTAAAAATTCTTTACGGCGTTGAAAGCTTAGATCCGGAAGTTAGCCAAGTTGGTACAACTTCTGTGGGCAGTTTGATTGATACTCTTATCCCAGTGGATACTTGTCGTCGCCATCGCCTAATACCACTATCAAAACATGAAGATAAAAATCCACCCTTCGTTTTGGTAGCCATGGTAGATCCAGATAATCTGGAGGCTTCTGACGATCTAAATCGGATTTTGCGTCCCCAAGGCTTCAGTTTACAGCGTATGGTAATCACGAGTGAAGATTACCAACAGCTAATCAACCAGTTTTTGGATGAAATGGCTGTCAAACAGAAGCATATAGAAAAAGAACAATTTACCGATATCAATCAAGATTTAGAAAATCTTGATAATCTCGATCTAGAAGATGCTCCTGAAGAAGCGGAAGCTGACTTGGGTTCGGCGATGAAGGGCGCTGAGGATGCCCCAATTATCAACCTGGTAAATAGAATCCTCGCTAAAGCTTTGCACGAAGGGGTTTCTGATATTCATGTAGAACCCCAAGAAGAAAATCTACGCATTCGCTTTCGTAAAGATGGTGTATTACGGGAGGCTTTCGATCCTTTACCTAAAAAAATCGTTCCTGCCATTACCGCTCGTTTCAAAATTATTGCTAACTTAGATATCGCCGAACGTCGTCTTCCTCAAGATGGACGTATCCGGCGTTTATTTGAAGGACGTAAAGTAGACTTCCGGGTAAATACTTTACCGAGTCGTTACGGAGAAAAAGTAGTTCTTCGGATTCTAGATAACTCATCAACTCAATTGGGATTGGATAAATTAATTACCGACCCAGAAACGTTGCAAATTGTCCAGGAAATGGTTAGCCGCCCTTTTGGCTTAATTCTAGTAACCGGACCTACTGGGTCTGGTAAAACAACGTCTCTGTATTCTGCCCTCGCTGAAAGAAATTCTCCCGATATTAATATCAGTACTGTAGAAGATCCGGTGGAATATAGTTTACCGGGAATTACTCAGGTACAAGTAATTCGGGAAAAAGGACTGGACTTCGGTACTGCCTTGCGGGCATTTTTGCGACAAGATCCTGATGTACTACTTGTAGGTGAAACCCGAGATAAAGAAACAGCTAAAACAGCTATCGAAGCGGCATTAACAGGTCACTTAGTATTAACTACTCTACACACCAACGATGCTCCTGGTGCGATCGCCCGTTTGGGAGAAATGGGTATTGAATCTTTCATGATTTCTAGTTCCTTAATCGGAGTTTTGGCACAGCGTTTGATGCGTCGCGTATGTAGTGAATGTCGCATTGAATACACACCCACACCCCAAGAACTAGCACGTTACGGCTTATCAGCATCTCAAGAAGCAGATGTTATTTTTTACAAAGCTAATACTCTGACTATAGATCAAGTTCAAGAAGCCAAAGCCAATAATACACTTTGTGAAAAATGTAACGGTGTTGGTTACAAAGGGCGCTGCGGTGTTTACGAAGTAATGAGAATTACCGAACGCATCCAAACTTTAATCAATGAAGAAGCACCAACAGAATTAATTAAAGAAGCAGCGGTAGAAGAAGGAATGAAAACTCTGCTTGCTTATAGTTTGGATTTAGTGCGTCAAGGAGCCACCACCCTTGAAGAAGTAGAACGCGTAACCTTTACCGATACAGGTTTGGAAGCAGAGTTAAAAGCTAAGCGTAAGAGTGGTTTAACCTGTCGAAACTGTGAAGCCGAATTGCAACCGGAATGGTTGGATTGTCCTTACTGTATGACATCTCGCTTTCAAGATTAGTTGTTAGTAGTTGGTGGTTAGTGGTTACGAACAATTAACAACTATCAAATAACAAATAACAAATAGAAAAAAGGAACAAACAAATGGAAATGATGATTGAAGATTTGATGGAACAAATGATTGAAATGGGTGGTTCCGATATGCATTTATCCGCTGGTATACCTCCTTATTTTCGTATCAGCGGCAAACTAACACCCATCGGTGATGAAGCTTTAAGTGGCGATCAATGTCAAAGATTAATTTTTAGTATGTTGAATAACTCTCAGCGTAAAATTCTAGAACAAAATTGGGAGTTAGACTGTTCTTATGGTGTCAAAGGATTGGCACGTTTCCGAGTGAATGTCTACAAAGAACGAGGTACTTACGCCGCTTGTTTAAGAGCTTTAAGTTCTAAAATTCCTAATTTTGATAAATTGGGTTTACCAGATGTTGTCCGAGAAATGTGTGACAAACCCAAAGGGATGATATTAGTAACAGGCCCCACAGGTTCTGGAAAAACAACTACTCTGGCGGCAATGATTGATTTAATCAACCGTACAAAAGCAGAACATATATTAACAATTGAAGATCCAATTGAATTTGTTTATGAACCAATTCAAAGTCTCGTTCACCAGCGCCAACTCGGTGAAGATACAAAAAGTTTTGCTAATGCTTTAAAAGGTTCTTTGCGTGAAGATCCAGATATTATTTTGATTGGAGAAATGCGTGACTTAGACACCATTTCTCTTGCTATTTCCGCAGCAGAAACTGGTCACTTAGTATTCGGTACCTTGCACACCTCTTCAGCAGCACAAACTGTTGACAGACTCATCGATGTTTTCCCTGCCGACAGACAAACTCAGGTGCGGGTACAACTATCAAACTCTTTAGTCGCAGTATTTAGCCAAACCTTAGTACCCAAGAAAAACCCCAAACCGGGTGAATTTGGTAGAGTAATGGCTCAAGAAATCATGATTATTACTCCTGCTATTTCTAACATGATTCGCGAAGGAAAAACCGCTCAAATTTATTCTTCTATCCAAACTGGTGCAAAATTAGGAATGCAAACTTTGGAGAAAGTTCTAGCCGATTATGTGAAAGCAGGAACCATTTCCTTTGAAGCCGCAATGTCAAAAACATCTAAGCCAGATGAAGTCCAACGTTTAATTGGTTCTGCACCAACAAATGGTAAAGCGAAAGCTGGTTTAAAACGTTAATCTTCAACAAAATTACTAGTAGTTAGTTGTCAGTTTTTTGCAACCCAATGAGTATCCCTTTTTGGGAGATGCTGTGCTAAGTGAGGGATACCCCCAACTTATTGGCTATCTCAATTACTAACTACTAAGTAGTTTTTCATTTAACAAGTTAAAAATTTGAATTTTAATTTATATTAATTATGCCAACTTTTGTTGCTCGCGTTCGGGATTCAGAAGGAAAATCCAAACAAGAAAAAATTGTTGCAGACTCTTTATCACAAGCTCGTACTGAGTTAAGACAGCAAGGTTTTGTAATCCAAGAATTAGAACAATTTAAAGGTTTTGATATCGGTGATGCTCTTGATTTAACAAAAATACAAAATAAGCTTGCTACAGTTGCTGTTAAAGATAAAGCGATATTTTCTCGTCAATTTGCTGCTTTGACAAATGCGGGAGTAGCAATTGTCAGAAGTTTAGGAGTACTTTCCGAACAATGCAGCAATCCAAAATTAAAAGATGCACTATTAGATATTAGTAGCGAAGTACAAAATGGTGTTAATCTTTCCGATGCAATGCGGAAGCATCCTGAATGTTTTGATAATTTATATGTCAGTATGATTCAAGCTGGTGAAGTCGGCGGTGTTTTGGACGAAGTACTTAACCGTTTGGCAAAATTATTAGAAGATACGGCTCGACTGCAAAACCAAATCAAATCGGCAATGTCTTATCCTACCGTAGTAGGTGGTTTAGCAGTAATCATTTTTCTGGCAATGACTATTTTTCTAATTCCAATTTTTGCCAATATATTCAAAGATTTGGGAACAGAATTACCAGCTCTAACGCAGTTTATGCTCTGGATCAGTGGTGTTCTTACAAGCTGGAGGCTTTTCGTTCTTATTGGTATTGTTGTAGGGTCAAAAATTGCTTTTGAACAATACTATAAGACACCCGTTGGCAAGTTGAATATCGATGCTATTTCTCTAAAATTGCCTTTATTTGGTGATTTAACCCAAAAATCAGCAATCGCTAGATTTAGTCGGACTTTTGGTTCTTTAACTCGTTCTGGAGTACCAATTTTAACCTCTTTAGAAATTGTCCGAGATACATCAGGAAACCAGATAATTGCTAATGCTATTGATTCTGCAAAAAATGAAGTGCAGCAAGGGGGGATGATTAGTTTCGCTTTGCAAAAAGAAAATTGCTTTCCTCCTATGGCAATTCAAATGATGAGTATTGGAGAAGAAACAGGGGAATTAGATGGAATGTTAATGAAAGTTGCTGATTTCTATGAAGATGAAGTTGAACAAGCAGTAAAAGCTATGACCAGTGTTTTGGAACCATTAATGATTGTAGTTATTGGTGGCATGGTTGCCACGATTTTGCTGTCAATGTACTTACCTATGTTTGCAGTCTTTGAAGAATTGGGCTAAATAACAGTGAACAGTGAACAGTGAACAGTGAACAGTAACTAGTTATCAATTAACAATTATCAATATTTACAGCGATTGTCACAAGATTCGGATGGTGCCGTATGCTTATTGCCTTATTATTACGTTAAAAATCCGCAGTGTAGAGCACCCTACAACAAAATGTGCCTTAATGCTCACGTCCTAAGTTAATTGATAACTTTTTATTTTTAGAAGATTGAATGTCAAAGGTTAAAAATTCATATTCCTAACTACTAACCCCTAACTCTTAATTTTTTTAATTATGCCAGTACAAAAATCTCAGTACGAAATCAGCTTGGCGGAATATACCAATCATTCAGCAGCAGTTGCTCTTTTAAAGCAACATCGTCCTTATTTAGAAATGATTCCTAGTTTACGCCGTCCAGATGAAAGTCTTGTTACGATTCCTCTACCTATTATTCGCATTCGTAAAACTGAAACAAACTTACCACAGACAACTTGTCTACCTTCCGATCTAGCAATTTTGATGTGCGATCCAGAATGGAAAATTAAAACAGGGGTTGAAATTCTTGTATTTATTCACCGCCCTGATGAGGATTTTTCTGATTTTTTAGGACGATGGCGACAAACTCAAGTTTGGTTAGACAAAGATTACGAGTGGTTTATGCCTCCTCGCTACAATCATATTTTGAATGAAGGAACCAATACTATATATCCTTTGTTTGTAGTTTTTTCAGAAACTCCAGAACGAATTAAGCGTGGCTTAGTCGGTTCTGATATTCCGTTTGTTGTTCAAAGCTCAGAATTTGTTTTTGATGAAGAGAGGAATGAAGTTGAGCGACAACCAGGGAATTAGCAATAAGTTAATAGTTATTTGCCAGTTGTGCTTCACTATTATCCTAACTGGCGGACTATTTACTCATTGCATTTTTAACTTATGTTCTGATAGTTGAATAATAATTTATTGTAAAAGATCATTTACTGAAAATTAAAAAAATGATTTTATAATGCGTCATTAATTATATATAAATAATAATTTAATAAGCTTTATAATAGATTTTCAAGATACTTTTGTAAGTAAGTCGATCAAATTAAATATAAAACCTCACCCTGCCTAGGGCTTCCCTCTCCGATAACTTGGAGAGGGACTGAGGAGCCACTGCGTTGCGGAGGAACACGCACCGTTGTAGCAAGTGGCGTGGTGAGGTTCATCTTATTTTAATTATGCCTACCTACTTATTCAATATATTGGGGTTTAAAATTTTTTTCTTATTCAAACTATTATCAAAAAAATATAAAATTCATAGAGGAGCGAAATCTATCGATTTAGGTTCTCACTCGTATATTAAAACAATATCCATACTGGATTAATTATATTTTCTCTGTATAAAATAACCAATCATATATTTCAGGATTTGAAAAATTCAATCTCTCTTGTTTAATCCCGAGATCGAGTCGTCTAAAGCAGTGCCTCTCAAATTGATGTTCGCTTTCGCTTTCCAAAGGAAATAAAATGCCGCATTCTACGCTAATTCATTTATATTAGCTGCATGTTAGCTACATCAGTTTAGAGGAAAGCTTATGGGGAGCGCACCACAGAAGCATAAGGAAATAACTGCCTATTTTTTGATGAAAATTGTAAACCTCTAGTCTAGAGACATATCTCAAATATTTGAGAGAAATAACCATTATTCTACTTTTTACAGCTTTTATAGACCAAAAATAATCATAATCATAAGTTTTTGATATATTTTTTCTATCTTTTAGGATTGGGCTTTGTTTTGTTAGCTAGCTCTATGCCCTGCGAAATAATTACGCTCAAGTGTCAGATTCTCAGCTTGACTAATGTTCTTCCTTAAGAGAAACTTACATATAAATGATGTAAACACTAATAAAAATCATAACTTTTGTAAAGAATTTGATATATATATTTCGGGAGATGGAACATTAGTTATTTAATGATCGATTTTAATAGTTAGGTCAAAATGCTGTACCCAGAACAAAATTTTATATGCAATTCTGTATCAGCATATACAAACCGTAATGAACATGGTTGGTCAAAAGCATGGAAACATTAGAATTTATAATTCATCCAGACGGTAGAGTACAAGAAAAAGTAACTGGAATAGTTGGTGCCTCTTGCGCTGAAGTTACAGCAGCAATTGAAGCACAGCTAGGTATTGTACTTACCCATGAGCCAACCTCAGAATATTTTGCCGCCAACGTAATTGCTCAGACTGGTGTCGCAAACACCCAAGCAACGTTTAGCGATTGGTAATTGTCAACACAACTTAACCATTTATTCTCACGGTCAACCAGATATTATGTCACATTTTAGCCAGATTAAGACTCAAATTCGTAATATTGAATCTTTGAAAGATGCTCTCACCGATTTAGGTGTAGCTTGGAAAGATGGTTCCCACTCTTTGCGGGGCTATCAAGGTTTAACCCACAAAGCTGAGATTGCTATTGAGCAAGACAATGGCTACGATATTGGTTTTAAATGGAATGGGAAAGAGTACGAACTAGTCGCTGATTTTCAATATTGGGCACAAAATCTTTCTGTGGAAGGGTTTTTACGCCAGGTTACACAACGTTATGCCTACCGTACAGTAGTTAAAGAAACTGCAAAAGCCGGCTTTGAAGTGAGCGAACAAAAACGTAATCAAGATGGTTCAATTCGCTTAGTAGTACAGCGCTGGAGTGCGTAATGCCCGATTTTTTGCCGCCGGAAGATGAACAAGATAGTCGTTCTGGTTTTGAGCCGGAATTAGGGGGTTTATTGCGAGATAATTCCCAACGTTCTGGTTTTGAACCAGAATTGGGCGGCGTGTTGCGTCAAAAAGGCGTGTATGTCGATGAAATTACTTGTATCGGCTGCAAGCATTGTGCTCACGTAGCTCGCAATACTTTCTATATCGAACCCGATTATGGGCGTTCCCGCGTCATGCGTCAAGATGGCGACTCAGAAGAAGTAATTCAAGAAGCGATCGATACTTGTCCAGTGGATTGCATTCACTGGCTTGACTATAGCTCACTGAGAAAGCTTGAAGAAGAACGCAAGTATCAGGTTATTTCTGTTGTTGGTTATCCGGTTAAGAGTGCTGCTACTGCCACTCAACTTCATCGAAGAAAGCAAGCATTAGAGAACAAAAAAACTAGGTCTTAAAATTTCAAATTGTCATTTAATTATAAGGGGTTGCATTTGCAGCCCTTTATTTTTGCTTTCACAAATTTGCTTGCTAAACAATAATAGGATCTACCTGCCTTCCAATTGCTGCTTTTAACTAAACCCAGCACTTTAAGAGATTATCTACCTATCGGTTGAAAATAACTAAGCTTGCCTTTGTATTTAAGGCTGTTGGAACTGGGTAAGCATGTTCGTTCAAGAATAATTTATTTGGACGAAGGTGAAATTCACTATATTTATAAAGTAAATTTTAAGTATTTAGCTAATAAAAAAAAGCTGGGTTTATTATCGATTAAGTATAAAGATATTAAAAATCTCGAATTTACAGAGAAAGAAATAAAAAGTGCTCTTGTTAGATTTCCGTATTCTAAGTTAGCTAAAGCATTTCATGAAATAGCGATACTTCGTTTGGAACAGGTAGG
>JBCBQE010000039.1:0-16045 GCA_039820385.1 Cyanobacteria bacterium J06635_10 | reverse complement strand
TTGTGAAATTACAGCTTTCACAATCGACCGTGATTTAAATGCTGCAATTAATTTGTCTAGGGCTGTCAGTTAGACAGTTTCAGCTTGTGGATGGGAAGTAGCCGACTACCCCAGTTGAAGCAGGAAGTAAACGCCAAAATGATATATGTCTAGATTTGTCTAGTTATAGGTAGTTTTGGGTAAGTTTTATGTAACGGGTAAAAGTTGTCTACGCAAAGGCGTTTTCGCCAAGGTGGAATCTACTACGTTGCGGTAAGCCGCTGCTTTACCGCAACAGTGTGCCCTCAAAATCTAAAATCCTGCAAACAAAGGGACTGCAAATCTTTTCTTAACCTTTTACTTTGTATGGTGTTTCGCTTGTGGCAAACGAGGACATTATTTGCAAAGCTTTGATTATTTGCAAAGGATTTTTTTGGTCAACAGAGAATTGCTGACTTTGTGCAAGCAAATATTCTAAAAAAGTACTGGCGGTAATCGAAAGTTGCTTTTTCTTGGGATATACTACGTGCCACTGGCGATATATGGGGAAACCTTCAACGTCCAATATCGCTAGTTTATTTATTGTCTCTGCAGAATTTAGGGTATGAAGAGATAAAACTGAAAGTCCCAAACCGTCCATTACAGCTTGCTGGATAGCTTCATTGCTGCCAAGCTCTAGATTTATTGGTACCGATATTTGGTGCTGAGAAAAAAATTGCTCTACCACCTTGCGAGTTCCAGAACCCTGTTCCCGCATAATAAAAGGTTCGTTTGTTAAGTATTTTAATGAAATATTACGTTTATCTGCGAGAGGATGGTCCCATGGCGCAACTAAAACTAGTGGGTTATCCAAAAATGCTTTCGTTTCCACATCTTCTCTTTCTGGTGGGCAACTGAGAATATAAAGGTCATCAAGATTCTCATTTAGCCGGGATAATAATACATTGTGATTGATTATTTCTAAAGAAACACTAACGCCGGGATAAGCTTGACAAAATGGTTTGAGTAATTTCGGAATGAAATATTTAGTTGTGGTTACTGCTGCAAGTCGTAGCCTTCCCTGCTTCATTCCTTTTAAATCGACAATGGCGGTTTCTAGCCTATCGAGACATTTAAAGATTTCCTTACAGGTACTCAAAACCTCTCTTCCTGCTTCTGTTAGATAGATACGCTTTCCCACATATTCAAATAAAGGTACCCCTATCGCTTGGGTGAGATGTTTTACTTGCATCGATACAGTTGGTTGAGTTACAAATAACTCCTCCGCCGCACGAGTAAAGCTAGAGTGCCTTGCGGCAGCTTCAAACACGTGTAATTGGTCTAAAGTAATGGACTTTGAGAGGGTGTCCTTTTGTCTGACATCCCCTAAATAACTTTTCATAGATATTTTTAACTACTAATTTAATTGCATTTATACTTGAAAATTCAACACCGAGGCTTTTCAGCTTCGTCTTGGATGCAGATTCTATTTCTCATAAGAAACACGAAGGAATAGGGAAACGAGCGAGGCGAGAGCCCACAGAGGGAAGCTCCTTATGGTTTTAACCACCGTGTGCTGACCGGCGTTGGTGGATGGGAACGTCCGCTCAATGGTAAAGTTAGCTTTCTCCCGAAGGGAGACGACACTCAGTACGAAGTGACCCGTGAGGGTAACGATAATGTTTATGGTCGGTACTTTCCTGGCAACACTGGCTTAACTCAATTACACCTGTTTAATTGCGCTTGTTACAGAGCAGGGAACGCCGCGATAGCGAAGCGCTCCTGCAAGCAGATCGCATTCCTTGGTGTGTTGCTTGCGTGGCGCGGAGCGCCATACTTGAACGCTTGCCATAAACTCACGAAGCTAAATCCTTAATCTGGTCAGCTAAGAGTTCAAGGGCTATGCCTTGAGTTGCTGACATGTATAGAATTCATGACTAAAGCAACACAAATGTTGCTTTACCTCAATATACATTACTTTAACAACATTTACGTTGTTAAAGTTTAATTAACTTAACATTTCATTGAGTATTACTCTCAACAATCTTCATCTCTTGAATTAATTACATGTAAAAATAAATACAACTAATTTGTTTTATTACTTTTACTAATTTATTTGCGATAATTACTCTTTCAGAATAATTGAGGGGTGATTTCTAAAGTGAATGTAGATACCAGTAGTAAGGGGATTTACGGTCGATGCGTGTCGAATATTTTTGTACTTATTTAAGGAAGAAACCGGGTTTGCTCAAGCACCAAATAACTTTAAAATTAATTTTATAAATAATATTAAGAAAGATTGAAATTGAGTTCGCTATGATGTTGTGTTGGGATAAGTACAACGACACATCCATACACTTTACCCACTGAGTAAACAGCGACTGCATTTACGTAGTGCATGCCCAAGGCCTTGGCCTTGTCTCGTTTCACCGCAAAATTGGTTGATAAGAGCGCGGCATACTTACTCCCGTTGGGCTTATCGATTTCCGGCTAAAACGCACCC
Organism: Cyanobacteria bacterium J06635_10; assembly: GCA_039820385.1. GTDB lineage: Bacteria > Cyanobacteriota > Cyanobacteriia > Cyanobacteriales > Nostocaceae > Rivularia. Next base: position 13,584 of record JBCBQE010000039.1, on the reverse strand, counting down.
GTAAGCCTCCCTCTCTCACTCCTTCTGTTAGGGTTCCTTAGACACTGTACTCAGCAAGGGGAGTTACGCTCGGGTGTTGGTAGTGGAGAAAGCAAAATCAGTGGTGTATTCCGAATTGTTAGTTAACCAAGTTCCACGAAGCCAGCCCTATTGAAGCGATAAACTTAGGCTTTCCTTAGTCATAGAAAGTTTCAGGGGGAAAATATATTGCTAGTGTTTGAGAAGAATATAAAAATAATACTAAGCAAATCCCAGTAATATAAGCACGCGCTTGCATTGTGGCAAGTTATAATTTTTTTGCGGATAACCATAAAAAAAATAATTATGAGTAACCCCCTAGTGCAAGCATTTTTCGTCGGTAGAGCAGCCGCTGAAGTCGTTAACGAACGTATGGAAGGCGCTTTTACCGATGCTTTGAGCGAACTTGGTAAATTAGATGCCGAACTTAAAGAACAAATGCGCTCCTTTACCTCAGAGGTAATGGAACGAGCTGAACGTTCAGCCTCCGCTGCTGGTGCCGGAAGTGGAACCTATTCCACGCCGACAGGAACTGGAGAAACCAGTTCGGAACCTAATGACTTACAAGCAATGATTGATGAACTACGAGCAGAAATTGCTGTATTGCGTAATGAATTGCAAAGTCATCGTAGCGGTTCGGTTTAAAACCAGAGAAACAACCGAAAATTAATCATAAAAGGAAATATAAAGGGGTATTTCCGTTGGTAAGAATGCCGAGTGGTGAGAGAATTGCATCTCTCTATTTACCCTCGGCTGAAAATCAACGGCTTTGCAAAGGCTATGGAAAAGGGTTATTCAGACAAAGCATACCGTTGGAACCGCAAAAATTATTCTAGTAGGCGACGCTTCTTTGACATTTGGTCATTCGTATTGACTTTAATGTTGAGGCTTTGGCTATACAATAAGTCCTGGAGTTATTCTGGGGGAGCTACCGAAACCAAAAAAGCAGCAAGAAGAAAGATGCTAGCAATTTGGATTCGTTGCACCCTGCTGGATTTAGGACCTACTTTTATAAAAGTAGGTCAGTTATTTTCTACTCGTGCTGATATATTCCCTAGCGAATATGTAGAAGAATTAACTAAACTCCAAGATAAGGTACCAGCTTTCAGTTACGAACAAGTTGAAGAGATTATTGAATACGAACTGGGAAAGGAAATTCCCCAATTGTTTGCTAGTTTTGAACCTATACCCTTAGCTGCTGCCAGCTTAGGGCAAGTTCATAAAGCAGTGTTGCATTCCGGGGAAGCGGTTGTCGTTAAGATACAACGTCCAGGACTAAAAAAACTTTTTGAAATTGATTTAAAAATTCTGAAAGGAATTACTAGATACTTCCAAAATCATCCAAAATGGGGACGAGGGCGAGATTGGGTTGGCATCTACGAGGAATGTTGTCGTATTCTTTGGGAAGAAATTGATTACCTCAATGAAGGTCGAAATGCCGATACTTTCCGCCGTAACTTTCGCGCTCAAGAATGGGTAAAAGTACCGCGTGTATACTGGCGCTATGCTTCGCCAAGAGTATTGACGTTAGAATACGTACCTGGGATTAAAATTAGTCAGTATGAAGCGATAGAAGCAGCAGGTTTGGATCGAAAAGTTCTTGCTCGTCAAGGAGCCGAAGCTTACCTACATCAATTGCTCAATAATGGCTTTTTCCATGCCGATCCCCATCCCGGCAACATTGCCGTTAGCCCGAATGGTGCGTTAATATTTTATGACTTTGGCATGATGGGACGAATCAAGTCCAACGTGCGCGAAGGATTAATGGATACACTCTTTGGTGTTGCTTCTAAGGATGGTGAACGAGTTGTTAATTCGTTAATCAATTTAGGAGCATTAGCCCCAACCGACGACATGGGACCAGTGCGGCGTTCGGTTCAGTATATGCTGGATCATTTCATGGACAAGCCGTTTGAAAAACAGTCAGTAGCAAATATTAGTGAAGATTTGTACGAAATCGCTTACGATCAGCCATTTCGATTTCCGGCTACTTTCACTTTTGTGATGCGAGCTTTTTCTACTCTTGAGGGAGTCGGTAAGGGATTAGACCCAGAATTTAGTTTTATGGAAGTTGCTAAACCATATGCAATGCAGCTTATGAGTGATATGAATGGTTCGGAGGGGAACAGTTTAATTAACGAACTGAGTCGTCAAGCAGTTCAAGTCAGTAATAGTGCATTTGGTCTACCACGGAGGCTAGAAGATACACTAGAAAAACTTGAGCGGGGAGATGTACGCGTGCGCGTGCGATCTATTGAAACAGAACGTTTGCTGCGAAGACAAACAAATATTCAGTTGGGAGGAACTTATGCCCTGATAATCAGTGGATTTACTCTTTCAGCTACGATATTGTTGGTTCATCATTATGTATGGTTCGCGCTATGCGCGGGTTTGATTGCAGCAGCTGTATCCTGGCTGTTGATTAGATTGCTTATGCGCCTCGACCGTTATGACCGTATGTATTAGTTTAAATATGAAACTATATGAAACTTAAATTCACGGGTTTTAGCGATCCGGGACTTATTCGTTCAAATAATCAGGATGCTTACTATATTGACCCAGAAGGGCGATTTTTCATTGTAGCCGACGGTATGGGTGGCCATGCCGGAGGTGAGGAGGCGAGTCGAATTGCCACTATGGAAATTCAAAAGTACCTGTTATCAAATTGGGATAGTTCTAAGTCTTCGGGAGAATTATTACAATCTGCTTTATGGTTCGCGAATGAAGGGATTTTGCGAGATCAGCAAAATCACTCGGAACGCGCCGATATGGGAACTACCGTTGTAGTGGTGTTATTTCGCCCCCCTGAGTCCCCTTATGTTGCTCACGTCGGAGACTCCCGTTTATATCGCTGGCGTTCCGAACTTTTAGAACTAATCACTGAGGATCATACCTGGGTTGCACGCGCTTTGAAAATGGGCGATATCACCATAGAAGAAGCACGAAATCATCCTTTCCGTCATGTTCTATCCCGTTGTCTCGGACGTGATGACTTACACGAAGTTGACGTACAACCACTTGATGTCAAATCTGGCGATCGCCTTTTACTATGTAGCGATGGTTTGACTGAAGAACTCCCAGATGAAAAAATTGCTTATTATCTAAAAAAAAGTACTACACTTGAGGAAGCTGCTCTGTCTTTAATAGAAGGAGCCAAAGACCAAGGTGGACACGATAATATAACTGTTGCGATCGTTCAACTTGATGGGAACCCTCGATGATTAAAATTTATCGATTAATAGTACGCCTTCCCATTACGGCAATTGCAAGATAATTATTTTTTCTTATCCATAGATTAATGAATCTAAGCTGAATGCAAAGTATCCCGGGATGGCGAAAGTACCCCTCTAGGACTTAGGATAAACCCGCCCTGCCTCTATAGCAAAAATTATAACTACGAAATTTTCGGCGGGTAATCTTAATGTGGGAGAGAATTATTTTCTACTTAGAGTAAAAATACTCATCAATTTGTTCAGCCTGAGCATTTTTTCTAGTTACAACTTGATACAAATACTGTAACCTCCAAAAATAATTTTGGAGGTTAAATTTTCATATTTGCTAAATTGACAACTTGTACTTAGCAATGTAGAAGGAATATAATTCATCCTTAACTCACCCTATCTCTTTTAGTTTAAAAACTAATCTTCTTTAATGCAAGTACATTTGCTGGTAAAGCGGATTTGGACAAGGTAAATTTTGCGTAAATTTACTCAAATAAGCTCGGTCATGGGAACCCCTCGGGTGCCCGTCAGCCTTAAACTTATCCGAAATCGGTCCCCTCAAATTTGGGGTTTATACCATTCGGAAGAGATGTAAGACACATTAATTGCACAAAATAGTCATTATAGGTGTGGGCAATATGTCAAACAATTGTTATCTTTCTTTATACAGGGGTAACAATTCCAATATAAATCTACCGCTTACTCAGACCTTTTGGCTCTGTAGTAACCGATGTAGCTTCCATTCACTGTTTTTTGTTTTTGGAGTTTTAAAAATGGACAAACCAATCGAACTTTCCTTGGAGCAACAATTTAGCATTCGCTCCTTTGCTACCCAAGTTAAAGATATGAGTCACGAGCAAGCTCAAGACTTCTTAGTCAAGTTGTACGAGCAAATGATTGTTAGAGAAGCTACTTATCAAGAACTTCTCAAACATCAGTGGGGCTTAGATTCCGGTTCCACTTGGGCTGCTTAGTATATAGTCTCAAAGTGGACGACCTCCTTCTCTTGCTCGGTTCCTGACTTTTGGAAAAAAGCTGGGGATGCTGGGGCGTCAACTACAAACTTAGCTATAATAAAACGTATTTTTCCGCAAGCTGCAACCTGCTTGCCTGCCAAGATTAGTAAAGGTGCCTATGTCAGACTTTATTAACTTTCACAACCATTACAGCACAGAATTCTCAGTAACTCCTGACATATCATTGTCTCGGAACTGCAACATTCTTTAACTACAGAGTCTGTTTCGGTTGTACTGCCTCAACCCATAGAGTCCCAGTTCAGGACAATATTTGATTCCGCATCTCTTTGATGTCCCACTTCCCATAACTTTTACATTATCATACTTTAATAAAGACTAGTATTTCATCTCACACTTCTTTACAGTAACTGTAAATTTCCCCATCGATAACGCTAAATTTATCAAAAATAGCGGAGATAGGGCAGATTACTTTTAAGTCAATTGCGATGGTCAGCGATTCTGGGGTCCCTCAAAATTAGTGAATAGCAAGCCTTTAACTATCTATATACTTTTATTAGTTTACTTTAAGTCTTTCTACGCATTTTCGTCCAAAAATTGATAGTTCATAAGTAAATACCACACCCTGAATTCTCCGTAATGCAGGAGCGAAGCGCAAAAAGCTTGCTCTGTTAGGGCTTAAGCAGAAAGGTCAAAAGGAGAATCTGTATTAATTCCTTGCAATTTTGCTAAGATTTGCGGTTTAATTTTCTGATATTCAGCTTTAAGCAACTTTTTACTCAATTGGGGTTGAGCAGAAGATGTCAGGCTGTGGCTCATTTTGACCCAACTAAGCAGTCGCTGACGTTGGGCAGGTGCGATACTTGAAAGTAAAATGTGGCTGCACTTAGAAGGAGTTTCTCGCCCAAAAAACACCAGACGGTAGTAACCTGTTTCCCCTAAGAGAGTAACAATGTCTTTACCAGTATTGCTTTTAAGATCGAGATAGTAAGGTAGCCATTTCGCTCCAAATTTGCGATGGTAAATAACGGTAATCCATAACAGCATGGGGTGGGGTGCAGTAATAAATAGAAATTGATTGTAGCGAGTGCAAACTAAACGCTTATGAATTTCTATCTGCGGTAACATTACCCACAAAGCAGGTGTTACATTTCCGTTTACCTGGATATTTTGAGGAAAAACAATATCAGCAATCGGTTTATTTTTAGGCCAAACAGCTTGTCGTAAAATTTCGTCGTTACAAACCGAAGTATTAACATCAAGTTTTTTCTCTGGGGTAAAGTCGGCTTTTATAGTTGGAGCTTGGGCTGCAAGTTCAGCTTTTGTATCGATGTCAGTATCAATATTTATCCGGGCGGTAGAATTTTGATAACGCTCCTCTATAGCTCTTAAATCCTTGAGAATTTCAACGATACTTTGAGGACGCTCCTTTGCTTTCTTCGCCAGACATTTCATCACCAAATTTTCTACCTCTACAGGCAGTTGCAATTTTGGTTCAACCTCAGAAACAAGGCGTGGTGGTTTGTAATGATGTACTTTATACCATCCTCCAAAAGAAGCATTTTCTGGAACTAAAGGCATTTTACCCGTTAACATCTCGAACATCATTACTCCCAGGCTGTAAATATCCGAGCGGTTATCAAGTTCCTTACCTTCCATCTGTTCGGGAGAGGAATAAGCTAAAGTACCCAAATAATAATTTGTTTGCTGAGTATCAGATAATAATAATTTAGCTATACCAAAGTCAAGAACTTTAACTAACTCCCCAAAACTAGCATCATGAATTGCCAACATATTACTCGGCTTAATGTCACGATGAATAATTGGGCAAGTTTTCCCATCGACGGGGATACCATCGTGAGCGCACTGTAAACCCAGACACATTTGACGTACCAAACTTAAGAACCTGGGTAGAGATATTTTTTCATCGCGGATAATATGGCTGAGGCTTTTACCCTGTAAGTACTCCATTACATAAAACGGAGTAGAATTTTCATCCACCCCATAGTCCATCACTCGAACAATATGGATACTTTTTTGACCAAGTAGGGCACAAGTTTTAGCTTCTCTTTCAAAGCGTTCCCTTAATCGCATTTTTTTGTTTTGAACTGAGAGGGCGAGAAACTTAACTGCTACAGGTACACCTCCTAATAAATTATCCTTAGCACGATAAACTCGACCCATAGCTCCAGTACCAATTATCTCAGCCAGCTCGTAGCGTTTGGCGAGTAAACGACCAATGTTGGGGTCTGACATAGAAACTCCAATCTGTAACAATATTAAATAACACCTGCAATTTAGAAAGGTTTTGAATATAAAGAAAGCATTTAAAAATTAAAAATCGATGACTTTCAACAAAAATTGTGCATATACGAGGGTGAATTTTAACAATTATTAACTTTATCCCAAATTTATAATGCCCAGTTTTTAGTCAAAAACTTAACTTACCGTGAAAAAAAAATATGAAGAGAGCATGAAGGGACGATGGACTCTCGAGCAAATGCAGGAAAGGAAAACCACAGATTCACGTTTGCTGACGTTCTAGATTGGCTTCCATTGTGCTGGTTAAAAAATGACCCGCCATTATTCCACTTGTTAAATTATAAGTATTATTTGACACGCGGTGTAAAGTTTCAAACCCACTGCGACGTTGGCGATCGCCCAATACCCAATAGCGCTGAACGATTGTCTGGGGACCAATCCAGCCTTCACCTTCCACTTGTCCTAATAAATTATGTTGTAGTAAAAAAGTATATTGACGTTCTCCGTCATCCAAACGCCCTTTGTACTGCAAAGCAATTTCAGGATGTTCGGATGAAGGGAAAATAAGCTTTGTCACCATAGTGAACCAGTTATCTCGATTCCAAGCAACCAAGGTCATACCTTTGACACTGATTGGCATACCATTACGTTCCAACCAATTTCCTTGTAGCGTCCAGCGTCCTGGTTCGAGTAAAAAAGTATGAGCCACCTGTGGATAATTCCCTGTATTGTTGCACTATCGCGAAGTTAGTTTAGTATAGCCCACAGACGGCACCAAGAACTCGCGGAGTTAGCCCCCGAAGGCTTGTCTCCCATCTGAAGACAGTTCACAAGGGTGAATGAAGGTTTCCTAAAAGCACTTCCCGACTTGCGCCGGTAGCTGCTCTTAGATTTCCAGGGGAACCTGTGTGTCTCCAATAGGCTAAAACTGCAAAGGCGATCGCTTCTTTGAAATCCGCACTTAAACCAACTTCATCTGTAATCGAAACGGGTACCGATCCTAATTGCTGCTGTAGACGATGTTTTAGGTAAAGGTTGCGACTGCCACCGCCGCATAACAATACTCGCTGTGGCATTTGTGGTAAAAATTGACGGTAATTGCTAACAATCGAGGCTGCTGTTAATTCTGTAAGAGTTGCTAAAAAATCTGCGGGACTAAGTTGGTAATTTTCGGCATCTTTTATACATTGATGCAAATAATCAACCCCAAATAATTCTCTACCAGTAGATTTGGGTGGTGGTAAGTGAAAATATTCTTGATTGAGCCATTGTGTCACTATGCCCAAACAAGGAGTACCACTTGCAGCCCATTTACCATCTTCATCGTAGGTTTTTGCTCCATTCGTTAAATGTTCGACGGCTAAATCTAGTAAACTATTTCCAGGTCCGGTATCCCAACCGCGAATTTTGGAGAGCCAGTCACCACCACGAGCAGGAATATAAGTAACATTACCAATTCCACCAATATTTTGAATACAGCGAGCTTCCGAATCATCACTAAGTAAAGCTGCGTCTACACGAGGTACTAAAGGCGCACCTTGCCCCCTTACGGCAATATCAGCTGCACGGAAATTATCTACGGTAGTAATACCACTTAAGTGGCTAATTAATGTACCGCGACCAATTTGCAAACTGTAACCAAGTTTTGCTTCGCAAACTTTTTCCATTAAAGGTCGATGGTAAACTGTTTGACCGTGAGAACCAATCAAAGTCGCTTTTTGATGACCTTTTTGAATCTCAATCGCAGCTTCAGCGAAACATGATGCGATCGCGTCATCTAATTGTGCTAACTCTAACATTGAGATAGCTTTGCCAGCACAGACTTCTAAAATACGTTTTCTAATTTCTGTAGGGTAGGGATATGTTTCACCAGCGACCAATTCTATTTTAATGTCTAAATCTGTACCGAAAATATCTACTAAAGCAGTATCGATACCATCTACTGATGTACCGCTCATTAAGCCAATTACGCGGGTCATGGAATTTTAGATTTTAGATTTTGGATTACGTTTATATCACAATTACAAAAATGATGATATTTTCTCAGTGTAATTTCTGATAATTAAAGATTCAATGATTACTCGTATCTAAATCTAAAATTCCGTTCTCAGTTCAAATCTTTAATATCACAAGTATTTTGTATTTTGCATTTTATTTACTTCTTAACATCCGCTTTGCGTAGGTTGCAGCCGTGCGGCTGTTCCCGCCTTTTTGTCGGAAACATACCGGAGAATTTCTCTGACTGGGATTAATTTTTTCTGCGGTTAATTTCTTGGAGATCGAGAGCGTAATTCAATTTCAGTACATTTACTCTAGGTTCGCCAAATATGTTTAAAAATCTACCCTCGCTGTACTTAGCAATAAAAGGGATTATTTCATCAGGTCGTAGATTGCGAGCGCTAGCAACTCTATTTAACTGTTGCTTAGCCGATTCAAAAGTAATATCGGGGTCTAAACCAGAACCAGAAGTATAAATTAAATCGGCTCGTGGTTCCATACTCTCTTCTTGAAGTTCGTTTGCTGTTTCTAAAATACGATTTAGTAATTCAGGGTTACTAGGAGCAAGATTGCTAGAACCAGATATTCCCGTAGGTTTAGCTTTTTTACCTTGACTGTATAGCACGCTACTAGGTCGCCCATGAAAATATTCGTCGTATGTAAAGGTTTGACCGATTAAAGCCGAACCAATTGGTTCATTATTTAAGTCTACCATTATACTACCTTTCGCTTGATATTCAAAGAAGGGAATTTGAGCAACTAAAAGTATAAATAATGGATAGATAACTGCAGTGAGTAACCACAAAATCAAGGTAACGCGAACTGAAGAGACAAGTGCTCGAATTTTAGACATAGTAGTTATGTTAAAGGTAAAAAAAATAATCAGTCAATTACCAATTAATATATGCTTATCCTTTAAGATTAGTGATAATTGATAATTGATAATTGATAATTGATAAACGTTAAGCTAAAACAGTCAAAGAAACAATTAAGTCGATTAATTTAATGACGAGAAATGGGATAATTAAGCCCGCTATTCCATAAATTAAAAGATTGCGTTGTAGAAGTTGGTTGGGTGTCATTGGTGCAAATGGTACACCTCTAAGGGCTAAAGGAATTAATGCTGGAATAATTAATGCGTTGTAAATCAAGACTGACAGCACGGCAGAATTAATGCTTGTCAAATTCATAATGTTTAGTCTATTTAAGTTCGTAGAGCCAAATATTACTGGAATAATTGCAAGGTACTTGGCTATATTATTGGCAATCGAAAATGTAATTAAAGCACCGCGAGTCATTAGCACTTGTTTCCCAATACTAATGATATCAATTAATTTTGTTGGGTCTGAGTCTAAATCAATAATATTGGCTGCTTCTTTGGCTGCTTGAGTTCCGTTATTCATGGCTACAGCAACATTTGCTTGAGCTAATGCTGCTGCATCGTTTGTACCATCCCCAGTCATTGCCACCAATTTTCCTTCTGCTTGTTCTCTTTGAACTACAGCTATTTTTTGTTCTGGGGTAGCTTCGGCAATAAATTCTTCAACTCCGGCTTCTCTAGCAATTACAGAAGTAGTTATACGATTGTCGCCGGTAATCATAATGGTACGCACGCCAAGCCGTCGCAATTTGCCAAAGCGTTCGCGTATTCCTGGCTTGATGGTATCTTTCAAATAAATAACGCCGTAAATTTCTTGATCCATACATACGGCTAGGGGTGTACCTCCTTGTTGGGATACCATTTCATAAGCTGAATTTAGTTCAGATGTTTCTTCACCACCAACAGATTGGATAAAGCTTTTTACCGCGTCTACAGATCCTTTACGAGTCATTGAACCATTAGGTAAATTGGTACCCCCAATTCTAGTTCTAGCGCTAAATTTGACTGGTTTGGCATCTTGGTAATCGAAATCAATTCTTGCTCCCAATCTTTGTGCTAGACGAACGATCGATTTTCCTTCTGAAGTGTCATCAAATATACTTGCAACCAGAGATACATAAGCTATTTCTTCCATTGTATGACCGTTGATAGGAATAAAACCATCTGCCAAACGGTTTCCTCGGGTTACAGTTCCTGTTTTATCAAGAATTAAAGTGTTGACATCTCCACAGGTTTCGATGGCTCTAGCTGAAGTCGCGATTAAATTTAACTGAGCAACGCGATCCATGCCGCCAATAGTGGTAGCACTGAGTAAACTTCCAACAGTTGTAGGAATTAATGCCACAAAAATAGCAATTAAAATCGGTACGCTAATGGTAGTTTTTATATAATATGCAAGTGCTGGAAAAGTCGTAATCACACATAGAAACATCAAGCTCATCAGCGCCAGTAACACCGTCAGAGTAGCTTCTAATGGCGTTTTCTTACGTTCTCTCCTTTCAATTAAGTAAATCATCCGGTTGATAAACCCTTTATCTGGGTCAACCGTGACTCGGATTATCAATTCATCCGAGATAATACGGCTACCTCCGGTAACACAACTGGCAATATCAGAACCTGATTCTTTCAGTACAGGTGCCGATTCTCCAGTAATGGCTCCTTCATCCACGCTGGCAGCACCCATAATCACTTCCCCATCGGTAGGGATAATATCGCCAGCTACTACATATACGGTATCGCCGCGTTGCAAACTGGTAGCGGCAATTTCGGAAATAGTGCCGTCTGGCGAGAGTTTTTTGGCTTTGACATCAGACTTAATGGAACGCAGAACATCGGCTTGTGCTTTTCCACGACTTTGAGCGAAGGCTTCGGCAAAGTTAGCCAACCATAGAGTCAAGAATAAAATCGCCGCGATCGCACCGTTAAAAAATCGGGCATCAGTTTCGCTCGGTGAACCAAATAAGCCAGGGAAAGCTGTTGCTGTTAATGTGATAAGACTACTTACCCAAACCACTAACAAGACGGGGTTTCTGATGACGTGTTTAAGATTTAACTTGACAAAAGCGTCTTTTATAGCTCTACGATAAAGACCTTTTTTACTTACCTTTACTTTTTTGCGGGAGGAACGAAGTTCCTTAGGGCTAGAAGTTGCAAGCTTAGACTTGGAGGTAGTTGCGACTGGGTTCATAGGCATTTGCTTGGGGAGATGGGGAGATGGGGAAGATGGGGAGATGGGGAGATAGGGAGATGGTAAGCCAGCGCGGTCTTGGGGGTTTCCCCCACTCGCTGTTGGCGCAACCCGTAAGGGGGAGATGGGGAGAAAGGGAGAGGGGGAAGAAAATTTAACTACTCACTGCTCACTCCTAACTACTCACTCCTAACTCTTCTAGTTTCCTGTGGCTAGTCTAAATCCTTCGGCTATGGGACCATTAACTAGAATGGGAAAGAAAATTAGAAAGCTTAAAATAAAAATGACAACGGCTGTTAAACTGGTAAATAAAAGTGTATCGGTTTTTAGGGTACCAGGAATTGAGGGTACTGGTTTTGTACGTGCCATGTTGTCTGCTAAAAGTAAAATGGCGAATATTGTAACGTAACGTCCTAATAACATACTCGCAGTAGTACTTAAGTTCCACCACAAAGTATTATCCCTCAAGCCTTCAAAGCCCGAGCCATTATTGGCGCTAGCTGAAATATATTCGTAAACAACTTGGGAAATTCCGTGAAAACCAGGATTGCTTATTCCAGATAAAGATATGGGATAAGCTAAAGCGATGGTGCTGGGAATCAATACTGCTATGGGATGAATTAGCACTACTAAGCTAGCAAGAACTATTGAGCGTTTTGTGATTTTGCGTCCGAAAAATTCCGGAGTGCTTCCTACCATTAATCCAGCCCAGAATGCGGTTAAATACTGATAAATCAATAAATAAACGATTCCCGTTCCAATACCACCCCAAATTATGTTTAAAAACATATTCAAAAAGGTGGAAAAACCACCAGCAGGCATTAAAGAATCGTGCATACCGTTAACTGCACCGTTCATGGTTGCAGTAGTTATGACTGCCCATAGGGCTGTTTGTGCCCAGCCAAATCTTATTTCTTTTCCTTCTAGATTTGGCTGTTCAAATCCCAAGTTTAAATTTACCAGGGGGTTGCCTTGAGATTCTCCACTTGCTGTTATCCAAACTAAAACTAAGAAAATTATAAATACCATCCAAAACAGTCGCCAAGCTTGTTTAATATTGTTACTTAAGTTACCGTAAACAAATACCATCGCTGCTGGGATAGACATCATAGCGATCAGTTCGATTAAGTTGCTAGCAGCATTGGGATTTTCAAAGGGATGGGCAGAGTTTGCACCAAAAAAACCGCCGCCATTTGTACCCAAAAGTTTGATAATTTCAAAAGATGCTACTGGTCCAGTTGCGATATACTGAGTTCTACCTTCTAATGTTTCTACGAATATTGGTGGGGCTAAAGTTTGCGGCACTCCAATTGCTAATAGTACTATGGCTCCAATAATAGAAATTGGCAGCAATATACGAGTGATTCCCCGAATCAAATCCGCATAATAATTTCCCAAAGGTTTACCCGTTAAGCCGCGAATAAAAGCAATACCCACTGCTAAACCAGTAGCTGCGGAGATGAACATCAAAAAGGTTAAAGCTGTGGTTTGACTAAAATGACTTAAAGTTTTCTCTCCTAAATAATGCTGCTGACCTGTATTAGTTAAAAATGAGACTGTGGTATGGAGTGTTAAATCCCACCGAGGCGCATTAAATTCATTCGGATTCCACGGTAAATTCTTTTGAAAACTAATTAGTAAGTATACTAAAATTCCCATGAATAAGTTGCTTTGCAGCAACGAATAAGCATATTCTCTACCCCTCATATTTTCTTGAGGTTTTACGTCTGCGAGTTTAAATATAACTCGTTCTAACGGGTTCATTAACCAGTCGAGTAATGAAGAACCATCCATAAATACGCTGGCTATATATTTGCCCAAAATTGGCGTAATAATTATTACAACAGCAAGGGTTAACCCTATCTGTAACAAACCTTGTCCCATGTATTTTCTGCCTGTTTACAGTTTGGTAAACTTAACTCAATAACGTGTCTATTAATAAGGATATGAATTAGTTACTTGTAATATACTTTACAAAGTGTTAGGGAAGCATCTTATTTTAGTTAATTCTGCAATCTTTTTGAAGCCAATTTGCTTTCTTTA
>JBCBQE010000038.1:487-16200 GCA_039820385.1 Cyanobacteria bacterium J06635_10 | reverse complement strand
ACAGCATTCGCGAGAATGAAAGCCCACGGTTTTAATCGTGGGATGAAATATGTCCGAAGGACACGCCCTCGCGCAGAGCGCACGCCTTCGCGTTCGCGAACGAGTAAGCACCTTTATAGCACCCATAAAAGATTTTTTCTTCTAAAAAATCTTTTATAGGACCCCTGTTGTGCTTAGGGATGGGAATGTCAAGAAGTAGGTTATTTTTACTAAGTAAGTAGGCGAGAAAAAATCTCACTATGTAACGAAATGTAAAATAGCTGTATTAGGCTCGTAGTAGCGCTGTCTTCGCTGTACGCGGAGCGTTCTCGTAGAGTAGCGCTACTACATGCAAGTTATAATTTTTCCGACTGAACTACTTAGAGTAATATTCCCGAAAATATCAGGGATAGCCGCAAACCAAATTTATCATTACGACCATATTGCCACCCACAGAGTTCGCCTAGCGTGTCCGTCAGGACAAACAACAGGCTCCATGTAACGTAAGCAATCCCAGAGTTTTAGGCTGAAGTTACCCTAGGTGCGGCTCAGCTTGTCCTTACTGAAGTACGTCTGAGTGGGACTTAGGAAATATAGGTTGCGATCGCTGGTAATAGGGGATAATGGTTATTTTTGAGTAAGTCTTAAATATAAAAAGTTGGTTTAAACGAAATACTCTGTTGTCATCCCCAAAATTACCAGAAAAACTACAAGATGTGTATCCTTAAGCATCAGTTGACAATTATTTAGGGATTAAATTAGTACGCTAAGGCGTAAAGGGCGCAACCGTTTTAAAAGCTTGAAAAGCCTATTCTATAATACTTATTACCTTGATGCTTGAGACTTTTGACGAAGGCAAGCGCGGTACTAGGGATCTGCACTAAAAACCGGAATAAACTATACAGCCTTATTACTAATTAATCCGTTTTCCAGCTAATAATTGGTCGGAAACCCCCCCCATTACCCAAAATATTGGATGTAAAAATAGTCGAGGTGATGGGCAGCTTTTCCGTAGGCTTTCGGATTATTACAGGTAAAAACCCATCACTGAATTTTTACTTACAAATAGTATTTCTTCAGATAAGAAAGGCGGTACATTTACCCTGCTCAACAAACAAGGTATAAAGATTGACGGTGTTTATAACACCAAAGAAGACGCGCAAAAGTAGGGTAAAACAGTTGTATTTTAGTTGTAAGTTGTTAGTCACTAGCTTGCAAGAAAATACTAGTTTCACCAGTCACCGCATTCATCAACTATCTACTAAAAACTATCTAATAACAAAAATGTAGTAATTCATCGTGCTTGTAAAACGACCAATGTCATATCATCGTTGTTTTGCCTATCTGCACCGATGAATTGCTGAATTTGATTAAATAGACAATCAAGTATTTCTTGTGGTTCTTTGTAATGCCTGCAAGCATTATTGAAAGCAGTAATTAGATTTTCTTCATCGAAACGCTCTCCAGAAGGAGAAGCGGCATCAGTTAAGCCGTCAGTGAAATAAATAATTGTATCCCCTGGCTCTAAGCGTATCTGGCCATTCTCATACTGGCTGTTGGCTTCCAAACCGATGAGCATTCCATTAGTATCCAATCGGCTAACAGTTTTTGTTGCAGCACGCCACCATAAAGGCGGATTGTGTGCGGCATTACTGTAGGATAAAAGTCGTTTTTGCGGGTCGTATTCAGAATAAAATAAAGTAATAAAGCGGCTGGAATTGTCCAAATCTGCATACATGACTCGATTCAAGTTTTGCAGAATTCGCGCTGGAGAATTAAAGTGTAGCACTTCCCCCCGCAACATTCCTCGCATCATCGTCATTATTAAACCTGCGGGTACGCCTTTACCCATAACATCTCCGATTACCATAGCCCAACGATTGGCTTCAGCACCATTATGGTTGCTTGCTTTAATCACCAAATTATGGTTAGTGGGAATAAAATCGTAATAATCCCCCCCTACATGATTTGCTGGTTTACAGCGTGCGGCTAAAGCTACACCTGGAATATTTGGGCACTGACGGGGCAAAAGTCGCCGTTGAATTTCTGCACCAATTTCTAATTCTTGATCGAGGCGTTCTTTTTTACGTAACTCTACACCTAGCTCATCATTTTCAATTGCAACTGCAGTTTGATCCGCTACTAGACGTACTAACTTTTGCCTTGTTTCTGTCCAAGTATATTCTGGATCTCTACTTAAAACGTATAGCCATCCACGTTCCTTGTGTTTAACCAGAATAGTAGTACCAAAAGCTTGCATATCTGGTCCTAAACAACGATGCATTTGAGCGTCTAACATACCCGTAGTGGTTGCTAGCGGTGTCGCATTTCTTGGCAGGGAAATTTGACTGCTAGCTGCTTCTAACGCCTTACGTA
The DNA here is from genome assembly GCA_039820385.1 of Cyanobacteria bacterium J06635_10. Taxonomy (GTDB): domain Bacteria; phylum Cyanobacteriota; class Cyanobacteriia; order Cyanobacteriales; family Nostocaceae; genus Rivularia. The sequence goes on along the minus strand of JBCBQE010000038.1, from coordinate 13,845 downwards.
TATTTTTGCGCTGGCGGCTATCTTGCCAATGTAGTTGTTCTAATCTAACTTGACCGTTAGGTTTGTAAAGAAACAAGGCGCTTCCATCGGCATCTGTTACCCTTGTTGCCATCAGCGGTATTAGTTCCAAAAACTGGTTTAAGTTATTGAAACTTCTGAGAGCAAATCCTAGAGATGAAAGTAAATCTTGGATTTTGTTCTGCTCCCGATGTAGCCGTGCCACAAGTTCTTTGAGTGCCACTACTGGAGTGACATCTGTTGGGGCACTGCTATTACTATCAGCTGGTTGGGAAGGCAGTTGAGACACAGGCTATTGTATTATATTGCTCTTTATAATTGACTAAATTCAGATGATTGATAAATCAAACAAGATAAACGAATTGTTAAACCATATTGAGATAAGGTTTACAAGTTTAGCAAGAGTAGAAAGACAATTAGAGTAAATTTTATAACTATTTTCTTGTCTGATTTGTTTTGTTAATTTGTATAGATTTCTTACTTGCAAGAGTTTGGAGCCAAATACTAATTTGTCTCCTGGGCGGAATATTCCTATCTCATAGCAAGTCTTTAATCTTTTCATAACTTGACGTTCAAATCATATACCTTCGGACATAAAAAATATACGTGTTAACTAGGAGTTGTTTTCACAGTTTTTTCTTGCTACTTTTGATTAACAACATACAGGGATAAGTAGTCCTAAGGGCTGAAATCTTCGATCGTAATTTCCGTTATTGGAAAATAAATCAATTGAGATGTTATTAAGAGTATTGCAAAAAATAACACATTTACATATCAAAGATAGGGAAAGTATACACCAAGACCTTTAACTTAAAACTAAGTCAAAATATTTTTTTTTATCATTATGTTTTTTTACTTTTATATCCTTCTAATAATATGTTTATAGGTATAGTTAAAAAGCATGGTGCTAACCCCATAAGTTTCCCTATATATTTGCTGTGTAAATATCTTCTACTCTGCAACTGAGCAGAAGATAACATATTCACAGGGTAACTCCCAATAGTCGTACCTGCATGAAGGGTGAAATTCTAGGACATATCCGTATGCCACTATCGAGCGGAGACTCACGCTTAAAGGGTGTTCTTTCCTGCGTAAAGTCTCCGTCTGGATTATTGCTCTATATAGCTTTGCGACAACAGGTAATTTCCAGTTGCTTAGCCACTGAGCAACGCTTCCACAAATTCGTAGCTAGAGAAAGGACGTAAATCTTCAATACCTTCACCAGCGCCGATAAAGCGAATAGGTAAACCTAGCTGTTGTACCACCGCAAGAGCAACCCCTCCTTTGGCAGTTCCATCTAGCTTGGTTAAAACTACACCACTAAGTTCGGCAGCTTGCGAAAAAACTTCCGCCTGCCGCAATCCATTTTGACCTAATGTAGCGTCTAGAACCAACAGTGATTCTACTTTGGCATCAGGAGCTTTTTTATTAATAATTCGCCGGATTTTACTTAATTCCTCCATTAAGTTCTTCTTATTTTGTAATCTACCTGCGGTATCTACTAGTAATAACTCAGTTTCTCGCGACTGGGCTGCGGCGATCGCATCAAACACAACTGCTGCTGGATCTGTATTTTTCCCTGGATTTGCAATTACTTCAACGCCGCTTCTTTCACCCCAAACTTTCACCTGCTGTACGGCTGCGGCGCGGAAGGTATCTGCTGCACCAATCAAGCATTTATAACCAGATTTATTGGCTAGATGAGCGACTTTACCAATAGTAGTGGTTTTACCAGCGCCATTTACTCCAGTAATTAACCAAATATTCAAACTTTCTTTTTCTGGAGTAAATGAAATTTTCTCCGATTCTTTCAGTGGCTTATCCAACATATCCCGCAGAATTTTTTTGAGATAAGCTATACCTTCTTCAGGTGGTAAAGCTTCTTGACGCAATTTTTCCTGTAAAGAATTAATAATGTAATCTGTAGCTTTCACACCGACGTCGGCTTGTAGCAATAAAGCTTCGATTTCGTCTACCGCATCCGCATTAAGTGGTCCTTTTCCAACAATTGCTTTAAGTTGGTTAACTATATTACGACGAGTTTTGTCTAAACCTTGTCGTAGCTTTTTGAGCCAAGTAATTTCTTCGATGGAAACATCTTCTGCACGTCTACCTTGTGCCGCTAGTACTTCTGTTGACCATAAAAATCCCTCATCAAATGCTAGTTCGGGTATTTCTTCGACTACTTCTTCACTGGTGTCACCTGATACTCCCGATAAAGGCTGTTCTACCTGCGGAGTTTCGGGAACTTCTATAGCACTAGCTATAAGTCTTTCCTGTTTCGCTTCTCGTTCTGCTCTTGCTCTTTCCAAGAAAGATAAGGGCGCTGTTGGTTCTGCTACATTTCCTTCACTAGTAGGAGGCGTAGTTATTTCTTCTGTTTCTACTTCAGATGTTGCATCTTGCTGTGCAGTCTCAGATTCAGATGTAGTTTCTAATGTAGTTTCTGGCTTTCGCGGTTGTATATTTTCTTCTACAACTTCTTCTGCTTGGGTAGTTATTTCAGTTACTTCTTGGGGAGATTCTGAAACTTCTTCTGCTTGGGTAGTTACTTCAGTTACTTCTTGGGGAGATTCTGAAACTTCTTCTGCTTGGGTAGTTACTTCAGTTACATCTTGGGGAGATTCCGTTACTTCCTCAGGTGGGGTAGTTACTTCAGTTACATCTTGGGGAGATTCTGAAACTTCCTCAACATTAGCTTCAGATGTAGATTGCTCAGTTAACTCAGTTGTTTGTTGCTTATCTTGAATATTTTTGTAAGCAGCTTTTGCAAAAGCTAATAAATCTGTCGCCTCAGCAGCTGGAGATTCTGAAGTTGAGGAAACGGTTGATTTTGTACTTACTTCCTTTTCAACCACAGTTTGTTCTTGCTTCTGTTCGGAAGAGGTATCAGAAGACTTATTGTTTTGACGGCGGAACCAATTAAAAACCATTGTAGCTAGTAACGTCAGTTCTTAAATAACTTTGAATAATTAATTATTAAGGATAAGTGACCATTAAAGGGAAAGTGTAACCATATTAAGAGAAAAAATAGGGGTAAAATGAATTATTCTTAACTTTTAACTCCTAACTTTTAACACGCAGACCTATAACCTATAATTTATGCTGTCTGCTTTTGTTCGGTGACTTTGCGTAAAACACCATTGATAAATCGATGCCCTTCCTCTGTGCTGTAACGTTTGGCCATTTCTACTGCTTCGTTAATTGCTATCTTAGAAGGAAGATCGAGTAACTCCATTTCTCCTACAGCAATGCGAAGAATGTCTCGGTCGATTTGAGCTAGGCGCATCACTCGCCAATCTACTAAAGCAGCAGATATTTTTTCATCAATCAATTTACGTTCTATTGTGACCGTTTTCACAAGTTTTATTGCATACTCTCGGACTTCTTTATCTTGATTGGCTAACTGAATCAATTCTGGAAAATCGAGTGTTGCAGCCAATAGATTAATTGCTACCTGAGTATATTCAATTGCCTCTTTAAGCATTGTCCTAGAAGTATTTAAGTCCGCAGCGCGAGTTTGGCTAGTTAAGAGGCGATCGTTACTGCGCTGTAGTTCGCCGTGAGCATTTTCTAAACTGTCTTGCACTTCTCCTCTGAGAGTACGTACTGCTGCGAGCACAAGTTTGGGGAGTTGATCTTCTGTTAACTTTTTGGCATTTACAGGCAACTGAGAAAGGCTTAACAGTGCTAGTTCGCGGGCTATTTGTTGGGGTTTACGATCTTGCATAGCAGTGTATACTCTTTTGATGAGGAGTCAATTCAATTCGTAATTAGTTTAATTCGTAATTGTTACGACCTAAATAATTAATCGTGGAGAATTAAGCCTTATAAGGAAAAACTTCTTCTCCACAAAGCTCTCTTATTCCTTTGTACCGCAATTGTTTTGCGAAGGAGGCGATTAACTTCACTGCTCCACAAAATACCACGCAACTGGGCATCATGAAGCGGGAATCAATATTAAGCTTCCTCAACGGGGATTACTTGTCGCTTTTTTTCTCGCGATGTTTCTAATTTTCGTTCTTTAGCTATTTCTAAAGGAGGTAAAGGTGTTCCTTGAGAAACAATTCCACCAGATATAAGTATTTTGAAAGCTTCTTCTACTGACATCGATAGGTTGACTACATCCGTTTCGGGAACTACAGCGTACCATCCTGTAGTGGGGTTGGGAGTAGTTGGAATAAAAACGCTTAACATGGCTTCGGGCATTTCAACTTGAATCTCACTGCTCACAGTACCCGTGACAAACCCGATCGCCCATATTCCTGGTCGTGGATACTCTACCAAAATTACGCGGCGAAATTTATTGTTAGTATCTTTTAATAGCGTTTCTAAAAGCTGCTTAAGGGTTTTATAAATTTGTCCTGCTAAGGGAATTGCTTGTAATAACCGCTCTCCAAAATCAAGCAACCATCGCCCTGCAATATTGCGGGCCATTAATCCAATTAAAAGAATACTCAGTAGTGGGACCGTAAATCCAACCACGAAGTTTAATACATTAATTAATAAAGGGTGTAATCCTTCAAAAGGATTTAGCTGCTTGGGTATTTGTGTCAAAAAATTGATTACCCAAATAGCTATAGTAACTGTTAACCAAATAGTGGTTGCTAAGGGAATTACCACTAGTAAACCAGCAATCAAGTCATTTTTGAGATCTTGCTTCCAGCGTTCGTAACCCAAGCCTTTATTCTCCTTAATACGGCTAGTGGAATTTCTGTTATTGATATTCATACCAGCAAGTTTTCGGCTAATTGCTTTGAATATTCTCTTTTTCAAACTGCATGGAATTCTCCATCGCTTTTCTAAACCGCCTACACTATTAATACAAAAATACTAATGCAATGGGGAGTTCGGAATTTTGTTATAGACCCGATAATTATATTCCGCATTACGCACCATAAATTTATTGCTATTACCTTTAGTTTAGAGATACACCTTAAAGGAAAAACCGACGGATGAAACTCTTTAACCTATATTTATTCAAAACGCTGCCTCAAGGGTGCCCGTCAAAATCGTCGAGGCAAGAGATAATACCGATTAATCGAGATTTGGGCGGCATCTCAACTAAATATCCGAATAATTGTTCGCGAATGTAGGCTGCTTTGAGTGCTGTAACTATCAAAAATGCGCCTCGTCAAGGGTTAAGGGCCAAATTTTTTTAGGAGAAAAAATTTGGCCGGGTGCCCGTCATGCCCAACCAATATACAGGTTGTAGGCGTACATCAGACAAATTGAAAACCCAAAGTAAGCGACCTTTGTAACCCTGTTCCTTTACTTTTATTTTTAAGACTTGTAAAGGATTTTTATAAGTCTTTCAGCACATTATTAATATTACCGCGCATTACACAATACTGCTTGCGACCTCGGCAAACGCTTTAAAATATCTTCTACATTAGCTTTATCTTGCTAACAACTCCCCCATTAAAACTGTGGACTATTCTGAAAAAGTTAGTTGAATATATTAATTTATATTAAATGTAGCACTTAAATTTGGTATAAGAGTTTGGGAGTGAGGAGCTTGCGGAGTTGGGAGTTGGTAAGCTGATGTGCCCTGGGCATTGGATAATGCAAAAATTTGAAAAGGTTGTAGTGCGTACGCGTTGCCTGTCCGTACCTTTATGTCGTTTTGGAGGGACTTAGGACATACATCCTGCTCGCTAGTAATATACAAGTTACTCCCTTCCCGGCGGAAGATTACCTATTGGTGGGAGGGAGGGAGTGAGGGAGAAATTGTTATAGGTAATCTTAGAGCGTGAGAGGAGTAAATGCGTAGCAGCTTACCACCGGAATTGGAATTCTATTCCTCTTAAGAGAGTCCCCGCATCATATTCCAATCCCCCCTATTTCTTGACTGTTAAGCGATCGAGCGTACCCGACTCCCGATCGCTGCTAACTGTCTCCAAACTGGGTGTAGGGATGTGCTTCATTTCCCAGGCTTTGAGCATGATTAAGTATTCATAGAAGGCTTGCAATGTACACCAAGCGAATCCGGCACGCCCATCTAAACAGCCACCTAGGAAGAAATACATGTAAAAGAACCGTACTAAGGGCCTACCTGGTACCCGTAATGATAAGTCTTTGAGGGCACGACGGCGTTCTACTTCTGTTTTTCCAAATAATAAGTTGCGCCAGTTTACTCCTCCTTCTTCTAATTGATACAAGGTTTCTCTGGCTTCATCACTTGAATAACGGTTATGCTTGTCAATCCACCGACTCAAGCCTTTGCTACAAGTGTAATGGGGGTAAGTTTCTTTTAAAAAGCTGGTATTTCCTTCACAAACTTCTCTTTCCGTGTGACCGTAGTCTGTAAACCATACTTTACCATGACGGAAAAGACGCAATTGGTAACGGGGATATTGGGTACTACGACGAATCCAAGTATTCATGAACATTACCCGTTCGGCTGCGTAATAACCGATGTAGTCTGGGTTTTTCGTTGCCTCTACACACTCAGCAAACAGTTCTGGTGTCATGCGTTCGTCTGCTTCAAGAATATATACCCAGTCATACTTCGGGGATATATTTTCTAACATCCAAGTACGTTGCTTACCGTGACTTTCAAAAGCGTGTTCGACAACACGAACTGGATATTTACTGGCTATTTTCACAGTGCCATCGCTACTCATCGAATCCACCACGATGATGTCATCCGATACCATAGCCGACTCAATACAAGCAGAAATATCTAGCTCTTCATTATAAGTCAATATGTAAATAGTAATCATTATGATATTTTGTAGTATTAATGTATTAAAAATAGGGAATAGGGAATAGGGAATTGGTAAGTGATAATTTGAAACTTATAACTTCTAACTCCTAACTTTTCTTTCCCTTGTCCCCTTCTACCTTCCTAACGAGCGGTAGCTTTACGCTTGCCACCGCCGGAGGTTGCACCTTTGCTTCTTAATCCAGTCCAACCGATAACTATGTAGCCAATGGAAAGCAGTAAGCTACTCATACCAACTCGCAATCCAGATTTCCAAGCTGAATCTTTGGCTCGTTTTTCAGCAGCTTCTTTATTTTGGCGAATTTGAGTTAAGCGTTGATTTGCAAGTTGCTGTGGGTTGCTTTGCTCGGCGATAAACTTATCGAGTGCTTTAGGATCGGCCTTGAATTGTTTGAGTAAATCTTTCTGCTGTTTGGGAATATTGGGATTTTCTAAGGCTTGCTTGTATCTAGTGTCATCTTTGAGCAGTTCGCTAAACTGAGCTTTGACTTGGTTTTTCTGTTTTTCTATTTGAGCTTTTGCTTCATCGGTACTTAATCTTGCTTGCACCTGCGATAGCTGATTTTGTACTTGACTTTCTGCTTGTTGAGCTCTTGCGGTGATTTGTTCGATATCGCGATCGCTACTTTGCCGCACGTTGTTGAGATGCAACGGAAAAATTAGCAAGAAAACTAAACCTAAGATACTTGACAAGATTAGGGCAGGAAATCTCAAATCGATACCAGATGGACTAGAATCATCAAAACTATCAACCCAATGTCCCGCGAATAGCATACCCAAGCCAACCATCGGCACAATTCCTCGATCGACAAGGGCTGTTGCTAAGCGAATTTGCCATCCACTATTAGTTGGTTGGAAGGGAAATGAAAGTATGAAAACGTCAACTAAAAAGGACAAAATTAAGATTATCCCTACCACTTTCAAGGTACGGGAAGTATTTACAGTAGCCAAACGATTAACCATCTTTGTTTTAGTCTCAAATTCAATTACAGCGATCGTCCTACATAAAGTTACTTGAATATTGTTACCAATACTCTAGCTACTGTTGATAAATAAAGTAGGTTCAATACAGGTGGAAATTTTAACACTTATGTTCGAGATTACACCACAGTAGCAAAGGTGATTTCAGATGTCTTCGGCAAATATTCGTATTGTAAGATACTAAATTATGGCAATAGAAGATCAATTGAAAAAGAAGGATTTAGAATTTGAAAGCAATCTTAACCATTTAAAACTGGGACTGGAGCAAGTCACTTTTTTAAAAGGTTAGGAGGATTGTAAGGCCTAGAATACTTAATGTATCGTAAAGGAGGGCGTAAGTCCTGAAGATATCTAACTTAAATATTTTGATTTTAATAGTTTCGGCTCTCTTCTATTCCTTGTAATTAATTTCTTGCCAAATTGGTAAATCCTCCGCACGATCTATATCAGCCAAAGTTTGCAAGTAAGCAATCGATAAGTTAAGTTGCTGGGCAATATCCACAGTTTGTTGTAATACCTTGGTAGTTCCCCAGTCTATGTTAGTAAATAATTGTCCGATGACACGCTTTAAACCAATTAGATAGTAACCGCCATCAACAGCGGGGCCTAGTAATAAATCGCAATGTTGGATTCTCTCAAAGCCTTCTGTTAACACTTCAACATTGACACCAGGGCAATCAATGCCGATGATAACTACTTCTTGGGCACCTCTGGCGAAGGCACTCAAAAAAGAGTTTTCCATGCGCTTTCCTAAATCCCCTTCTCCTTGAAGTTGATAATTTAATTCTGTTCCCAACCAATTTTGCATCAGTTGTAAATCGCCACCTGCAAACCTAACTTCAAAAGATATTGCAGCCAATTCTTGCAATTTTTTGACTTTAGATAAAGTGTATTCTGTCATTTGGCGCTGGAGATTAGCAGCACCTTCAACTCCCAAAGCAGGTATTAGTCGGGTTTTAGTTTTACCTGGTTGGGGGTAGCGGGTGAAAATAATTAAATGTTGTTTAGCGATTTTGGGTGACATAGACAGGTAATGCACCATTATCATAGGTGGTTGACACTCCCCATCAATAAATTGAAGGGGATTCTCAAGGTACAGGGTTAACCTAAGCCGAAAGGTCGCCCTTCCGACTCGGCTTCAGAACCGGACATGAGACTTTCACCTCATCCGGCTCCTCAGTAATTTGCTTCTTGTCATGAATACCTCTTAAATCTGTGGCTGTTTTTTGGTCGTGGCAGTGTTTGTGGAGTAACTGCAAGTTTTTGTATTCATCCTTACCACCTTTTGACAACGGGATAATATGATCTACTTCCATTAAATCCTTGTCAAGAAAATGCATTCGACAGTAGGGGCATTTCCCTTTTTGCATTTTGAGTAGTTTAGATACTCGTTTTGGCAGTTCTGGATGATTTCCTGTTCTGCTACTCCAATATATGAAGTCGCCATTGTATGGGCTACATTCACTTTTTACTTTTATATGTCGGATAATTGGAGTTTTTGCATATTTAAATAGCTTGTTATCCTTATTATCCTTAAAAACCCAGTTGTCTTGTCCTTCTGTTCCCCAGTATTTCTTAACTACCCATTTTACAGGTTTATTTGGGTGTCTTCTTTTTGCCCATATGATGAGCTTTTGATAGATTAGATTATCTAAATGGCTGTATGTTTTTTTGCTACATACTGCTGAGTAATAATTTGCCCATCCTTTGATTATTGGATTTAATTTTCCAATAACTGCTCCTTGTGGGGAGGCTTTGTGGGTGTTTATTAGATTCGCTACATTTTGATAATGAATTCCTATCTTTTGTTTGCTGGGTTTTATGATGGTTTTAAAACCTAATGGTTTACCATTTAGGCGACCCGTTTTGTATTTGCCTACTTTGTACTGTTTAATGTTGAATCCGAGAAAATCGAATCCCTCATAGGTGTGTACTAGTTGGGTTTTTTCGGGTTTTAATTCTAATCCCATCTCTTTCAACCAATCGGCGATTATTAGCTGACATTTGATTACAAATTCCTTATTTTTATGGATTATCACAAAGTCATCAGCATATCGGATAAGGGATGTTGCCCATCTATTATTCCTTTTTGCTCCTGGTAATGTCTCTGCTGCTTGTTTTATTCTGTTTTCCATCCCGTGAAGTGCAATATTCGCCAAAAGTGGTGAGATAACCCCACCCTGCGGAGTGCCTTCTTCTGTAGGAAACAGTTTTCCGTTATCCATGACCCCAGATTTTAGCCAAGCTTTTATTTGCTTTCTAAGTTTGGGAAAGGAGTTTATTTTTGTCAGCAGTGCTTCATGGTTAATGCGGTCGTTCGCGAAGCGTCTCCCTTTGGGAGAAAACATTTTGCAATATCGGCATCCAGTACATACTTTGCTTTTTGCTTAATTGCGGAATATATTGCTCCTACTGCATCGTGACAAGACCTGCCCGGTCGAAAGCCATAACTGTTTGGTTCAAAGACCGCCTCCCATTCTGGCTCTATTGCTAGTTTTACCAGTGCTTGTAGGGCACGGTCGTACATTGTGGGTATCCCAAGGGGGCGTTTCTCGCTCTTACCAGGTTTTGGAATCCAAACTCTTCGGGTTGTTCTGGCTTTCATTCCCAATTTAAGTTGAGAAACTAGCTGTATTCTCTTCTTTGGGTTAAGTGATTTAATACCATCTACCCCTGCTGTTTTCTTCCCCTGGTTATCTTGAGTCACTTTACGTACAGCTAACATTTTTGCCGACCAGGACTTTAACAGGGTTTTCTCAAGCTTTCTTACTGCTTTGATGTCTCCACGTTTTGAGGCTTGGTAAATCCTTTTTTGCAACTTGAATACTCGTCTTTCTAACTTTCGCCAGTTGACTTGATTCCATTCCACCATCAGTTGTTTAGACTGTGTATTAGACATATTTATTGCTACTATCCGGCTTTACCTTACAAATCACCGTGGGTACGTCAGCTTATCCGAATCATTACAATCCGGCTTTTGCTTCTTACCCAATCCTACCCTTCCATAGCATTCGGTTAGTACCTACTCAATCATCAATCTAATTGAGAGCTTATGGTGGGTTTAAACGTTCCGAGTAATCATTGGTTGAATATGACGGGGGGTACTCTCCACCGGGTTTATTTGAGAGTGCATGATGGTCGTGGAATCAACGCCATCCTCTTTATCCTTTGCCTTTTGGCTCCAGTGTTTCAGCCCGATTTCACTGGTTACACATAACGATGGTTATACATACCTTTGCTTGCGCTCCCCATAGATTCTTGCTCGATGGATACCAGTCTCGGCTGCTAGTATTGCCACCTTTTCATCCCGCTTTACGGATTGATGACTAGTCGCTACCGTAGGGATGATGCTTTCACTACTGCACTAGTAGGAAGGGACTTTCACCCTTATGATTACTCAGTTGTCAAGGTTCAGTTGGGAATATCCCTTCTTTTATCCCTTGCCGCTCGTCCCTAAGTTCTCACTTATTTAGAGCGAACGTCTCGCACGACACCAATGTGTTTACCCTCACTAAGCATCTTTACCGTATGTCCTACGGCTGCAAGTCCTCTAATTAGAACTACTTGAGCGGCTGCAACATCTCTATCAGTTTGATAGCCGCAATTATCACATTTATGAACACGTTCAGCTAAAGTCTTCTTGCCTGTCTCATGCTGACAATTAGGGCATATCTGAGAAGTTTTTCTGGCATCAACTTTTTCAAAATAAACGCCACGTTTGAAACAGGTTTGCTCTAAAATGTTGAAAAATTGACCAAAACCCGCGTCTAAACAATGCTTTCCTAGCATTCCCCTAGACAAACCAACTAGGTTTAAATCTTCTACAAATATCATCCCTACGCCATCACATAGTTGATGTGATAACTTCCTATGCCAATCTTTACGACAGTTTGCAACGTATTCATGTAATCTTGCAACCCTCCTCTGAGCCTTTAACCAATTATTCGAGCCAAAGCGCTTTCTACTAACACGCTGTTGCAGCAATTTAAGCTTGCGTTCTGCGTCAACAAAAAACCTCGGACGCTTGATTAAAAGTCCATTTGAAGTTGCGACCATCGAAGTCAAACCTACATCTATTCCTACCCCTTCCCCATGTGGCATTGGTAAGCCACTGCGTTGGGCGGCTTCGCCGACTTGTAGCAAGTGGCATTGCGGTGGGTTTACATCCCACTGAACGGTTAACATTACGTACCATCCAGAAACACGCTTAACCACACGAGCTTGTTTTAAAACGCCTCCATCGGGAATAGACCGAGATTGTCTTAATTTAACCTTCCCTATCACTGGCAACTTAATATATCCATTTTGCAATGGATTTTTACCTAGCTGGGGGAAAGAGAAAGACCGCATCCGTCCAACTTTTTTAAATCGTGGGAACCCATGATTTTGTTCCCACATACTCACAAAAGCTTTTTCAAGTCTTCTCAATGTCTGTTGTAAAGATTGAGCATTAATTCTACCTAAATACTCGTTATTTTTACGTGCAGTAGTTAAAGACTTACATTGACTTGCGTAAGTTGGACGTGGTGCGTCAGCAGGAATAATGTAACAGCGATGAAGGCTACAAGCTTTAATCTGGCATGACCGAGATTTATACCAGTCTTTACGTTCAGCTAAAGCGTGATTGTAAACTCTACGATGAGTTTCTAGCCATTCTTCAAAAATATCTATTTGGTTTTTCCTTGGCTTCAGCTTGAATTCGTAAGTCAGATTAAACACTTGAGTCACCTCCTATTTGGATTATATTCCTAAAGCTAGAAAGCGTCAAAGGATTTCTAGAATATTACGGGGAATAAATTCCCACAGCCCTTGCTCCCATAATTAAAAATTAGGGTTTTGGAGGGTTCCGGTAGAATTTTTACATCAAGCTGGTAGGTAATATTCGCTCATCGCTAAATACTCAATTTATTTTTGAAACCACTTGTCAGGAACTTTGCAAGTTATTGAATTTGGAAAGAGCAGCGATTTACAAATTTAATGAAGATTGGAGTGGGGAATTTATTAGTCATTTTGGTACGGTGGAATCTCAATGGAAAAATATCAACCCGTTTGGCAAAAATTTAGTTTGGCAAGATACTCATTTACAGGAAACCAAAGGTGGACGATATCGTAATAACGAAACTTTTACTGTTAGTGATTTGATGCTTTAGAAGAATACAACAAACAACGTACACCCCAAGAAATAAAAACCAATCCCAGCAAGATTCATATATCAACATCAGTTATTGATAAAGAATGCGTAATAATTTCTATTGCTGATAATGGCCCTGGTATATCAGAAGAGATTCAAGACCAAATATTTAACCCATTTTTTACGACTAAACCTGTAGGAAAAGGTACGGGATTGGGACTTTCAATTAGTTATCAGATTATCACTGAAAAACATGATGGTAAATTATATTTTAACTCAACACCCTCTCAAGGAGCAGAGTTTGTTGTAGAGATTCCAATTACTAAAAAATAGCTCAGTGCAGCGAGTGAAACATGTAATAACTGATATCAAAAAACACTTTTCATAATATAAACTGCGTCAAGGGTTCCCTAGATAATTTTTTTAGGAGAAAAAAACCTGCTTTTTGTGTCATTTAACTCAGTTATGAAAATAACTGAGTCATTCATACTTTTTTATCCA
>JBCBQE010000038.1:0-477 GCA_039820385.1 Cyanobacteria bacterium J06635_10 | reverse complement strand
GTGTATAATATGTTTCTGTTGTTGCTAATTGAGGTGCGACATACATATGGTATCGACTATCAAAAGTAAAACTTATCGTAGTCGATTATGTTGGGCAAGTTTACTGATATTTGGGATAATTTTTAGATCGCAAAAAGAATCTGCTTTTGCTCAAGTTAATCCTGACAGTACTTTACCTAATAATTCCCAGGTAACGCAACAAGGAAACATTTACAATATAACTGGCGGTACGACAGCCGGAAGCAATCTTTTTCACAGTTTTGAGCAATTTGGAGTTCCTACTGGTGGCGAAGCTCACTTTAATAATGCTGTTGATATTCAAAATATTATTGGTAGAATCACGGGGAAGTCAATATCTAATATTAATGGGTTAATTCGTGCTAACGGTACAGCTAATTTATTTTTGATAAATCCCCACGGTATTGTATTTGGTGAAAATGCCAAACTCGATATTGGCGGTTCCTTTGTTGGTACAAC
>JBCBQE010000037.1:0-16390 GCA_039820385.1 Cyanobacteria bacterium J06635_10 | reverse complement strand
CTATTACTGATAAAAAAGGTATTGGTACCTTGCGGCTAATGGGTAAATGGGATATCCATACTTACCCAGTTAAAGCAATTAAAAGAGTTCGTTTAGTACGTCGTGCTGACGGCTATTACTGCCAATTTTCTCTTGATATTGATTCAACAAAACAACTACAACCAACTGGAAATCAAATAGGTTTAGATGTTGGCTTAGAATACTTTTACTCCGATAGTAATGGAAACCATGTAGAAAATCCTAGATTTTTACGTAAAGCTGAAAAAGATATTAAACGCAGCCAGCGTAGAATTTACAAACATAAAAAAGGTTCAAATAAGCGCCGTAAATCAAGAAGAATATATGCTCTAAAACATTTAAAAGTAAGTAGGCAGCGCACCGAGTTTGCTAAGAAAGTAGCACTCACGCTTGTATCATCTAACGATGTAATCGCCTATGAAGATTTAATTGTTAAGAACATGGTGAAAAACCATTGCCTTGCAAAGTCTATTAATGATGTAGCTTGGAGACTTTTTAGGCAATGGCTTGAATATTTTTCTAAGAAATATGGACGTTTAGCAATCGCTGTTAAGCCACATCACACGTCACAAATTTGTTCTAGCTGTGGGATAAAAGTTAAAAAATCACTCAGTCAAAGAACACATATCTGTAAATGTGGATGTACTTTACAAAGGGACGTTAACGCAGCAATTAACATTCTTGAAAGAGCTACCGGAGGGCATCCGGAAAGTAACGCTCAGGGAGTAGCAACCTCTACTCTACTTGGGGAAACCCTGGTAGAGCAAGTAGCTACAATGAACTGAGAATCCCTGTCTCTTTAGAGCAGGGAGTGTCAACCTTCTGGTGTAATATCCAAGTGTGGCGCGGATGCGCCATCAACCCGAATTATTTAATTTTTACGATTTTCTTTCCCTGCAATACCGTTGATAAACATTGGCACAAATTTCTCCATAAATGCCTGTGGATCGCGTTGCCATGCCTTTTGTGCAGCCGAAATTCTAGTAAACTGTAATTCAGGTGCTAAAAGTGTCTGTGGTAAGCGTTCCATCAGATACTGAGGACGTTCCCATAGAGGCATTGTATTTGACACTTCAACTAAATTCGCAACACGTCGTAACTCTGCACCTAGGGTTATATCCATTCCCGATTCAAAAGCTGCTTGTTCTACAGCTGCATATTTCCGCTTGGCTGTTTCTACTTTTTGCCGATTTTCTGGACTCTTGGCAGCTAATTTTGCTAGCCAACGATTTCCCCAACGAACGTGCCCTGCTTCTTCTGGCAGAATTTTCTCGATGGTTTCGCGAATTTTAATATTCTCTTCTGTTTGCTCGGCTTGCTTGAGAGCATAAATATGGGCAGAGAAATACTCGCAACCCCGTTTTTCGGTGACGTTAATCGCTGCTAAAGCTGCAATTATACCATCTTCTAGATTGTCCTTTGAATTGTAAGAATCTTTATCTAAAAGACGATCGAATTCATCAATGTAAGACATTCCCGGCGGTGTTCCTACACTAGCTTCCAAATCTATTAATAAATCTGTTAGCCACATCGCATGACGCGCTTCATCCGATATATGGCGGGATAAATCCTGCACCAGCTCGGGCGGTTTTCCATTTAATTGTTCAATTAAATCGGTTAAGTCTTTGCAACTGCGTTGTTCGCTGTAGCGATAGCGGTTGAGTGTAATCAAATGTATTTCCCGATCGCGTACAACCTGTTTCATTACATCCCTCGCGCTCAAAGAATTCTGAAATTTTCGGGGGTAAGCAACGGTCATAATGATAAATTTTTGTATCTATATTTTCATATATTTTAAACAAATTCACTTACTTTCTTTATAAAATTTTCCTTATAAATTAAGTACATAAACTTATAAACCCCATTTTTGATTGCCTGCATTAGCTTCTGTAAAAATGAGAGCGATCGCGCTTAAATACTTTCATTTTACTCATAATAATTAAGAATTATTAAAAAAACCGCATTTTGTAGCGTCAGTTACAGAATTTAGTTAAAATGTAAAAAATAGAGAAAAAATCATATTAAATTTATAAGGAGTAGAAGAATTATGACTACCCAAGAAAAGGCACGGGCTTTAATGCAAGGTCATTATCAAACAATTAAAAATCGTCAACAGTCAATGCTCGGACGTGCGGGTTCAGAACTTGGCCTCCCTCTAGATTCATCTCGTTATTGGAATCCGATTCAAGGAAAGATAAATCCCAGCGCTTGGATGAGTTACGATCGCAGTAATGCGACGATGAGTTAATTAGATTTTGAATTTTGGATTTTGGAATTTGGATAAAAAAAGAGTTGTTCGCGGATATTTTCCGCGAACAACTTTTGTAATGTAACTTTTCTTTTAGCGAAAGTGGGAGAAAGCTACCTTCAATCCCCCGCATTCTATGCATGGGGAGTGTCAACTGATAAATAAATGTAATTAAATTTACTTGTGAACTTGATATTTGCTATGTTATATCCATATATAATAACTAATTTTAGTTTGAGAAGATTGAGAATTTACTTTAAGATTTAATTCCCCATCCATGAACCTTGAGGAAGCCTTAAACTTTGTCGATGCAATTGTTTTTACCAAAACTAAAAGACACTTGAAAGATATTGAGGTGGCTATTCTGCGAGGAGCATGGCAAGGTCACAGCTATGATTATATTGCTGATGCTAATAGTTACACGCCGAATTATCTCAAGCAGGATATTGGTCCTAAGTTATGGAAATTCCTTTCTCAGGTGCTAGGGGAAGGAGAAAAATTAAGTAAAAAAAACTTCAAAACGGCTCTAGAGCGATTGTGGAAAGCGCAGCCAAAAACAAGAGAAAAATTAAACATATCAACTTGTCAAGTATTTAATGAAAATTCAATTTCCACTACTGTAGAGAAAAAAATAGTACATATAGACCAATACTGTGACTGGGGAGAAGCACCAGACGTATCTATTTTTTACGGAAGACAAGAATTTTTAGACATCTTAGAGAAATGGTGCATTAATGATAACTGCCGTTTGATAACATTGTTAGGGATGGGGGGAATTGGTAAAACTACTTTATCTATCAAGCTGGCACAAAAAATACAGGGTAATTTTCAGTATGTAATTTGGCGATCGCTCCAAAATGCACCCCCAATTGAAGAGGTTTTGACGGAGTTAATTCAATTTTTCGACCATCTTGAAGTTATTAATCTTCCCGATACAGTAAAGGGGAAAATCTCTCGCTTGTTGGATTACTTGCGCGATAAAAGTTGTTTGATACTGCTTGACAATTTTGAATCTGTACTGCAAGGTGGCACTAATAACGGAAAATATAGTCAAGGATATGAAGATTACGGTTATTTACTCCAGCAAATCGGACAAGTTAACCATCAAAGTTGTTTAATTATTACAAGTAGGGAAAAACCTAAAGAAGTAGGATTATTAGAAGGACCAAACCTTACGGTACGAACACGGCAACTGTCAGGGTTAACATCAGTTGAAGGACGAGAAATTTTTAATGCAAAGGGCTGTCTCGTAGCCAGCGACGGTATCTTTGAAGAAGTATGCACCCATTACGCAGGTAATCCACTAGCATTAAAAATCGCAGCAGCAGCAGTACAAGAAGTTTGTGGAGGTGATTTAGAGCAGCTAATTCCCTTCTTACGACAAGGAAAAATACAATTTGACGATATCAACGATTTGCTAGAGGGACAATTTAATCGCTTGTCGTCAATAGAACAACAAGTAATGTATTGGTTAGCAGTAAACCGGGAGCCTGTTTCCGTAAAAGAATTAGAAGCAGATATCACAGGGGAAACAGTCACCTTAAAGTTGTTTAATGCACTACAATCACTTGTCCGTCGAGCATTTATCGAACAAAATGGTAAGCAATTTTTATTACAACCCGTAGTGCTGGAATATGTCACAATTAGGCTAATTCACGAAGTATGTGAGGAGATTGTAAATTGTCGGCATAAATTTCTCAATAATTATGCTTTGATTAAAGCCAAAACTAAAGAATATGTCAGAGAATCACAGATTCGTTTGATACTTCAACCAATAATTGATAAATTAACATCAGAACTGGGAAGTTATACTAGTATTCAAAATAAATTAATCTCTATTATTAGTAAAATAAAAGAAGAATTATCGTCTAAAGGGGGCTATATCGCCGGGAATATTCTTAACTTATTTATTCATTTAAAAATAAATCTAACTGGTTATGATTTTTCGGATTTAACAATTCGGCAGGCTTATCTTCAAGGAATAAATTTACACGATGTCAATTTTTCATCCTGCAATTTTATTGATACAGTATTTACTAAAGTATTTGGTGCAGTTACATGTGTAAAATTTAGTCCTGATGGTCAAATATTAGCCACTGCTAATACTAACTATTCAATCAAATTTTGGCAAGTTGATAGCGGTCAACAGATCGGGACTTTTAAGGGTCATAATAATCGGATATCCAATGTAGATTTTAGTCCGGATAATCAAATTTTTTTAAGTGCTAGTGAAGATAAGACAATCAAAATTTGGGATTTAACAAATGGTATTTGCATTAATACAATTGATGCCCATGAAAATACATTACGTACAGCAATTTTTCATCCTAGCGGTAAATTCATAGCAAGTTGCGGAGATGACCAACTAATAAAAATTTGGGACGTGAGGAGTGGCAAATGCTTGAAAGTTTTATCAGGACATAATGGTTGGGTTCTTCGCATTAATTTTAGTCCTGATGGTAAACTAATAGCCAGTAGTAGCAATGACAAAAGTATCAGAATTTGGGAAGTAGAAACTGGCAGATGTATTCGAGTTCTTCAAGGTCATCAAGACTGGGTTGTAAGCGTAAATTTTAGTCCTGATGGTAAAATTATTGCTAGTAGTAGCTTTGACCGTGATATCAGACTTTGGCAAGTTAGTAATGGCGATCGCATCAAAATTTTACAAGGTCATACATTTTGGGTTTGGACGGCAGTTTTTAGTCCTGTTAGCGCAGCGTCCCCGAAGGGGATTGGTAATCAAATTGCTAGTGCTGGTTCCGATAAAACAATCAAAATTTGGGACATTAGCGATGGTAGATGTTTAAAAACAATTACAGGACATACCAATCAAATTTGCTCCCTTACTTACCATCCCGATGGGCAAAGGATAGCAACTGGCAGTGACGACCAAACAGTGAGAATATGGGACATAACTGATGGTAAATGTCTTCAAACTATTCAAGGATATACTAACTCAGTTAAGTCAGTACAATTTACACC
Organism: Cyanobacteria bacterium J06635_10; assembly: GCA_039820385.1. Taxonomy (GTDB): domain Bacteria; phylum Cyanobacteriota; class Cyanobacteriia; order Cyanobacteriales; family Nostocaceae; genus Rivularia. Next base: position 11,142 of record JBCBQE010000037.1, on the reverse strand, counting down.
CAACGGCAAACAATTGGTCAGCGCTCATCAAGATCGTACCGTAAAAATTTGGGATGTTTTTAGCCACCAACATCTTTGTACATTAAAAGGACATGATAGTCCAGTGTTATCGGTAGCTTTACATCCCAATGGTGAATTGATTGCTAGCGGTAGCGAAGACGGAACAATCAAAATATGGGATATCGATCAAAATAAGTGCTTGTACAGTCTTAGCGAACACGCTAGTAATGTATGGGGGATTAGTTTTAGTCCAGATGGTCAATTGTTCGCCAGTGGAAGTTATGATAAAACTATTAAAATTTGGCGATTAGACCAAAAGATATGTATTCATACTTTAAAAGGGTATGACGACCAAATAGGAGCAGTAACCTTTAACCCTGAAGGTTCCCTGCTTGCAACTGCAGGAGTTGGTGCTGTAGAAATTTGGGATGTAGCTTCTGGGAATTGTCTTTACGTTTTGGAAGAGGAAGAACATAAAGGTCGAGTTAAATCAGTAGCTTTTAGTCCAGATGGTCAATTATTAGTAAGTGGAAGTACTGATAAAACGATTAAAATCTGGGATTTACATCAGCGTCAGTTGATTCGTAATTTAACAGGACATGATGCCAGTGTGGTATCTGTAGCTTTAAGTCCAGATGGAGAAAAAATTGTTAGTAGTGCTTGCGAAGGAACCATCCGAATTTGGAATGTTGATGATGGTAAATGTATTCAAGAATTGGCTGGACATCAAAATTGGGTTTGGTGGGTAACATTTAGTCCAGATGGTCAATTTATCGCAAGTGCTAGTCAAGATGAAAGTATTATTCTTTGGGATAAAACTGGTAAGAATTTAGCCAGAATGTTAGCTAAAAGACCATTAGAAGGAATGCAAATTACAGGAGCAACGGGTTTAACGATCGCAGAAAAATCTGATTTGATTGCTTTGGGAGCGATATAAGGGAGTTTGCGACTTTCATTCAAGGTAGTCTCTATCCCAATTTCTAATTATAAATCCTTCAATAACATTTAGATGATGAGTTAAATGCAATTATTCAACCATTATTAGAATTAACTCCAGAGGAATTTTCTCCGTTGTTAATACAATTATCCCGCTCAGAGTTAATTTCAAGATTTAGACAGCAGTAGTATTACAAGGCGGTTTTTTTACTTTCTTTTTCAGCTTGTTAGCTTGTTGTTTTATGTAAATGTTTATTAAATAACGGAATCATTTGGCGTGGGAAATAATTCGAGATTACTGCATCTGCTGCAATCTGCTCACCTAAATTGACTTTCCCAAGCCCGCTACACAATTCAAGCCAATCAAGAATTTTAGAATACCACTTTTATGAGAAAAAACAGTAGGTTTATTTTTGTAAGTAAACCTACAAGAGAGCAATTCAACCTTTAATTCCGATCGGAAAATTAAGCAATACTATTCATGGTGATTTGGATATCGTTGAAATCTTGGTCACCACCGTTGAGTAAATCCTCGAAACCGAAGGTGTTATTATCTAACAACTTGATGTGGTCGAAGTTATCGCTATTAGCACCCGAGAATGGGAGGTAAACTTCTGCATCACCGCTTAATGCTTCGTTCAAAGTACCATCAGCGATAATTACTGGAAGTATTATAGAACCTGCATCAAATTCAACGCTTCCGGTTTCTGTATTATCGTCGCTGGTAGAGAATACGGGAGAAACCAGGTTGCTCAAAGCGGTTTCGATGTAATTATCTTCACCAACTGCCACACCGTCAACGGTACCAGTAATATCGTCAACTGCGTAGAAGTAAATTTGATTGTCGAAGTCAGCTTCTCTGCTGATGGTGTAATCTACTGTTACTTTATCGCTAGCGAAAGCTGTTAAGTCAATCGCTTCAATTGTAGTTTCATCAACATCGGCTGCGATCGCTGGAATTTCTTCTACAGATGTATCAGCAGTAACAATCTGCTCATTCAAAGACACTGTATTTTCAGTTACCACATCTTCAATGGATGTTATTCCTGCTTCTACTTGCTCAGAAGTGGTTTTCACTAATTCTTCTTCTAGTGAATCTGTAGAAGAATTTGCGATCTCATTAGTAAGGATTTGGTTGGCTTGTGGAGCAAAGAAAGCCACTTCATCATTTTGTATTGCCGATATTTCACCATTAATGGTTTCTGATTGTTCTGTATCTGTAATGTTTAAACTATCATTCGACTGGATATCACTGGTAATTCCTGCAACTACTTCATCAGTATTTTCTGGTATATCATTATTAGTTGCGACCGTTGGTAGTGTTGGGATTGTAGAACCATCGGTGAGGTCTCTGATGGTTGGGGAGATTACGGGAGTAAGGGAATCAAGACGGTTCCCGAAGTCAATATCAATTACATTCTCGTTTTGTGCCAAAGATATTTGGTGGAAACCTCCTATTGGACTGGTTTGCACGTAACCACTTGGAACAACCTCCCGCACTACATAGTCCCCAGCAGACAAGCCAGTAAACTCGTAATAACCAGTTTCATCTTCAGGAGTATTGGGGTCATCTGTTGCGGTGAAGGTGCTAGGTTCATCTGGATCTAAAACTCCGTTGTTGTTCAAATCTAGGTAAATTTCTACACCAGCTAAACCACTCTCGGGAGCAGTACCGACGTTAACTTCAGTCTCGCCAAAACCTAAAGCCGTGAGCGTAATAGTATCAGGTATTACTGGATTGGTATCAGTATCTAAAGTCACTGTAAATGTGCGACTTTCTCCTTGTGGCACATTGGAATAACTAGTTGGAGTAATGCTTTCTACATAACTGTAGTCATCACTCTGAGCCACCATTACAATATCTTGGAAGGCTTGATTTAATCCGGATGTAACAGCATTTACCAGGTTGGAGCTATTACTAGTTAATTCTTCAACTACTCCAAAACCTAATTGGTCTACTAAGTTTTGATAAGTACTTATCTGGTCGCTGGTGACGGCAAAAATTGGTACAATGTTAGCCGAAGTTAAGGCTGACCTTACTTGATTAATGTCTGGATAATCTTCTCCAGTACCAGCGGGAGAGCCATCAAGAATATTGTCGCCATTATTAGGAGTAGTAATACCTGCTGCACTTCCATCCCCTGCAATATGGTAGGTGTTATCGGTAGTTAAAAGTACAACGCGACGGGAACCAGGGCGATAACCTACTTCTGTTTCTCTTAATGCAACCTGCATTAAAGCTTCTAATTGAGACTCAGGACTATCACCACCACTTAAAGTGACCAAATTATCTACAGTTGTTTGGAATAAGTTGGTATCAGTCGTTAATGCAAGGTCGGTTTGATAAACGTAATCGGATGAACCACCAAAAGGAGGAATGGGAAGAATGGGAGTAACAGGAGTAACAGGGGAAATGGGAAGAACAGGAGGAGTGGGAGGAGTGGGAGGAATGGGAGAGATGGGTTGATCGACAAAAGAAGTTTCCTCAAATGTAGTATCTAGTGTGTCTGATAATACAGAAGGAACTAATGACCTACTACCAAAAGGAGGAATGGGTTTATCGACAAAAGAAGCTACTCCGAATGTAGTGCTTGGATCGACTGATAATACAGAAGAAACTAAATTGGGAGTTAACGTTTGAAGGGTAGAAACATCGTCCCTGAATGACCCAGAAAGGTCTTGTAATAAGACAAAATCAAGGGTTTCTGGGACGGTGACGGTAATGTCAAAGGTCAAGTCATCACCGGAAACTAGTTGCACATCAACCCGATCGGGATCTAATCCACCAGGATTATCTATTGTATTGATGATAGTGCTTCTTGCTCCGTCACCATTTACGTCATTCCATTTGGTGCCACTTATTGAACCATTTTCTACCAAAATAGAAATATCGTATTCGCCGGTAGTATAACCGCTATCGCTCCCTTCTTCGAAGATATTATATTCAAAGTTATGGTAACTGCTAACACCAATATAATAAGTGTCAGTTACGGAAGCGGTGAAATCAATAAAGGAGTCTCGATAGGAGTCTGGGGTAACGAAAGTATCATCGTTAAAAGCTACTTCATTTCCAGCAGAGTCAAACACCCGCAATACAGAATCGAGAGCAGAACCGTACTCTCTGGCATTGATATCAATTATGGCTCGTGCACCTTCGTTGAGTTCTAGTTTAATTAAATCCACATCGTCTGATGGAGCTACATTCGGGTTGTCCCCAATGAAACCCTTATACAAGTAACTACCCAAACCTTTAGGTAAGCAAATAGCTTCCTTAATAGTGTCGTTGGATTCATCGGTTAGTTCGCGGTTATCACGGTTATTAACTCCCTCAACAGTAACAGTAACTGGGGCGGTATCGGTTCCCCCATTACTGTCATCGATGGTGTAGGTGAAGGTATCTGTAGCAGATTCACCCGCATTTAAATAATCAAATTGTCCGTTGGGATTGTAAATAACATTAACACCGTTAGTAGTAACACTACCTATTGTTGCTGTATCATCAACTCCGGTGATAGTTAAAATATCCTTCTCTAAATCTGTGTCGTTAGCGAGTACGTCGATAGTTATGCTGGTGTCTTCATCGGTTGTTGCTGTATCACGAACACCTATAGGCGGGCTTAGTTCTTTTACTGAATCATCAAAAAATCCTTCTAAGTTGGTGACAATCTCTCCTGCAATTTTCTCTAACTCTGGGTCATTATTCCCTGGCTCAAAACCTAGCCCTTCAAGAGTCAAGGCAACATCAAAAGCGACTTCATCAACAAATTCTTCTGGAATTTTAACATCGGACTCTTCAACAATCCGGAATGCAGTTTCACGAAGTTCCCGATCTAAAGTCTCAATTGTGACTTCTTGTTCTGGAGCAGCTAACTCAATCGGATTTTCAAAGAGAGATTCGTCTTCAAGAACTTGCCAACTCTGGGCAAAGGTAGTGTGGAGGAAATCAAAAGTCTGCTCGTTAGGAGGAATAACGGTGCCATCCCGTAGAGCAATATCGTCGTTTGGATTGCCGTTGCTATTACCTAGTAAACCAGCCACTGGTAGACCCATGAATCTATCTAGCTTAATGTTGAAATATCCATAATCCTGGATTTCGGCGTAATCAACAGAAACATTTTCCCAGGTAGAGCTAATTTCAAATTTGTTACCGGTTCGGGTAACCGCAGCATCATCTCCTAACTGAAAAGATTCTCCAGATTGTAAAGTAATTGGGGCTGCTGATGGATTGTTAAGGTCAATAATCGAGTTTTGTAGTTCTGGCTCGGCGTAAAGAACGACTCCGTAACCATTAACCTTGATTGCCGTACCAGTATTTACTGTTGCATTTTGCCAGAAGCCAGGTTCTTGTCGGACATGCACCGCAAAGTCATCATCTGGATCCTTTGCGTCAACACCTTCCGATTCCATCAGGATAAAATCACCCGTTGCTTGGAAGTCGTAATCTTTTCCGTCAAAAGTTAACAAATGAGGATCGCCCACAGAATGCGCTGCTTTTCCAAGATTCAGACGACCGTCAGTGACTGTAATTCCAGTTAGGGATGGAATGGTGTCAACCGTACTCAAAATGACATTTTTGACCTGATTTGAGGTGAGGGAAGGATCTAGGGACATAATCAGCGCTGCGGCTCCAGCAACATGAGGCGCTGCCATTGAGGTACCACTAGCAAAACCATATCCGTCACCTGGAAGGGTACTGTAAATGTTTTCCCCTGGGGCACCCAAGTCAACTGATGTTGCTCCGTAGTTTGAAAAAGAAGACCTTTGGTCATTATGGTCGGTGGATGCTACAGAGATAATGTTATTCAGAGTATGGCTGGCTGGATAAACAGGGCTTACATCGTTGTCATTATTACTATTCCCAGCCGCAGCAACAAAGAGAACACCTGCTGTTTCAGCATTCTGAATGGCAGTTAAAATTGCATTAGAGAACGGCATACCATAGCTATTGTTGGTGAGTGAGGCTCCATTATTTGTGGCATATTCAATGGCTCGAGCTGCACTAAAGGAATCTGGAGCAGTATCGCCAATTTTAAGAGCCATCAAAGAAGCATCCCAGCTAACCCCAGTTACTCCTATACCATTGTCTCCCTCTGCAGCAATGATTCCTGCCACATGGGTACCGTGACCAAGACCATCCAAAGGATTATTATTATTATTGAAAAAATCCCAGCCATAAATGTCATCAACATAAGTATTCCCGTCATCGTCCACTCCAGGATCGCCAAAAAGTTCTAGCCTATTTATCCAAATATTGTTAACTAAGTCCTGGTGGGTGTAGTCAACTCCACTATCAATTACTCCAACGACAACATTATTAGAAGAGCCGGTTTCAAAATCCCAGGCTTCAGGAGCATCAATATCTGCATCTAGTGTCCCACCAGTTTGCCTTACATTATTCAAGCCCCATTGGTTACTAAAATCTGGGTCGCTAGGAATATTTGCTTCAAATGAGCCAATGTAATTCGGCTCACTGAATTCAACTCTTTCATCTCCACTGAGAAATTTTACTGCTTCCTCAACTGGGATATCGTCGCTAATACTCCAAAGTTGAATCCCTAGATTATCGATGGTTTCTTTAACTTCCGCACCTAACTTTTCTTGAAGCTCTGCAACTTCATCACGTGAAAAATCAGAGTTGAATTTGAGAACAACTTCACCAGGTACAAATTCCACTTCTTCTGGGGTTTCTTTAGGTAGTATTTCTGATACTGGAATTTCTGGTAACAGAGCTTCATTTTCTTCAATTGTATTGAAATCTTCCATGAGTAAATATCTCCAATTAATTTACGTGAAATTATTTGTTTACTTCTATTAATTCAATTTGAACAGTATTCGTTATGGCATTGTGTCGAGATATACGATGTAAAAGTTATGCATCTCGCCTCAATTCCATTAATAGTTTCTCTTATAAATCCAAAATTAAAAATATGGAAAAGTTAAGTATTTTATTGCACTTTTATCACTTTTAAAATTTAAAAAACTCAGGAAAGTTAAGTAAAAATCAGGAAATTTGTAGGCATTATTTCATAAAATTTTAAGCAAAAATTTTCGCATATGGGATAGGTTATTTTAATAAGCTTTTTTCGTTAGAACACTTAAAAAGGATTTACCAATGAGCCTGCCGACAAAAATTACTCCTACCCTTGAAATCTACCAAGCAAAAACTGTTACAAGCAATCAACAAGATACTACCATCAGTCTCAACGAGCTATCTGAATCTATCTACGATGCTTTAACCCAATATCCCTATTACATCGTAGTTAATGGATTTACCCCCTTGCGAGAGCGTACCCAACTGATGGATTTTGCCCGTGCGGTTAGAGCCAAAATTTCACCACCTTCTACAAGCAATCGCCAAGATATTAACAAGGTTTCTTTTACAAAAGTTTACATCAATCGTCAACAGGAAGAAGCAGAAGAAGGCGGAGCTACCCAGTATAGCCGCACCCATTTGCGGTTGCCTCCTCATACCGATTCGTCCTATATGATGTTGCCCCATGAGATTGTTGCCTTTCACTGCATTGATGCAGACGAGAATGGTGGTGAGACTATCATGGTACCGATTGACGATATATTAAAAAACCTTGAAAAAAATGTCTTGGCGCTTTTGCGAGACCCCGTTTATCCATTTGGACGGCATTGTCATGCTATTATCTGTGGTGACGAAGATAATCCTTTGATTCGCTACTATCACGCACAAGTCAATCAATTCTTAACTCCAGATAACTCCCTTTCACAGCAGCATTTAGCAGCCCTCAAAATATTAGACGAATTGCTCGAACAAACCCATTTACTTCAAAAATTTCATTTACGGCCAGGTCAAATTCTATTCATGCACAACCATAAAGTGCTACACGGGCGAACAGCACTATCACCCGAAACTAATCGTCTATTGTATCGGATACGTATGCACGCGGCTAGCTTAGGGGCACAAGGGCAGATTGCTGCCGCTCATAATGTTGAGACTTATATGGCATTAGCCACAGAACTAGAGAGAATAGGACGATTTGAAGCAGCACTGCAACAATATGGTCATGCCAGCGATCTGGCTCAAAATAATATAAATGTACTTAACGCTTACGGTTCTCTTTTGTTGAAAACTGGGCAGTTCTCCCTTGCAAATGATATTTTCCGCCAATGTGTGGCTCTCAACCCCAGCGATTATGAAAGTGGGCTTGCGCTATCAAGTTTAGCTCGGATGAGAGGTGATGACCTTGAAGCTAAAGCTTTGCTGAAGCCGGTGATGCAAGCTCACCCATTGGTTGTTGAAGATGAGTACAATCCGCAACAGCCTACAATCTTGCGGTTGCGCGGTATAGAAAATGCCGCCTACAGCATTTTGGGAAGCTCGGATGGTACCTTTAGCAAACTATTAAGGGGGGGGCACTTTTCTATTACTGACCTGCTCGGGGAACAAGACTATAATCTCCTCTTATTCAATATCTTTGAAAACAATGTAGATACTTTTAACGATTTCCCTTCATTTGATTTGATACTGAATACTATTGCCTGTTCCGATTCTAAACAGGCATCATTGCTAGCAGCAGCGAGATTTGTTGACCGCTATCCCCATATTCCGATCGTCAATCATCCTCGCCAGGTGCTGGAAACGACTCGAAATCGAAATACGGTTCGTTTAAATACAATTGAGGGTGTAAAGTTCCCTAAAACAGAGAAGGTTTGGTGGTCTGGAGAGGCAAAAGAAGAAATAATTAATACAATTTTTGGCTGGGGATTTAAGTTTCCTATGATTGTTCGCAAAGTAGGGTCTCAAACAGGTCAAACTGTCGTTCTCTTGGATAACGAATTTACCTTAAGGAAACATTTTGAAACTAGCCCAACTTTTCAGGAGTATTACATTATTCAGTTCCAAGATTGTCCGATTCGGCACAATGTTTATCATAAAATGCGGCTCTTCTTTATTGACGGTACCCTGTACCCAGTGGCAAATGTTTTCAACAATACATGGAATACTCATTCTGGCGATCGCTATAACGTGATGGATAAAACAGAATGGATGCAAGCACAAGAGCGTGCTTATTTGGGCGACCCATGCGGCTACCTAGGTTGCGAAAACTTCAATCGAATGCATACCATCCGCGACCTGGTTGGACTGGATTTCTTTGGTATAGATTTTACAATTTTGCCTGACAGAACAATCTTTATCTTTGAGCTTAATGCAGCTATGAGACATAATTTCGACCATGCAGATAATTTTCCATACACAAGGCCATATTTAGACAATATTTCCGATGCATTCGAGCAAATGATCGAAAATCGAGTTAATAAGGTCAAAGGTAATAGGTAATAGGTAATAGGTATTAAGCTTACTCGCTATAAATGAAAAAACACTTTCTCCGTGTTCCCTATTCCCTACTCCCTACATTTCGCAAAAGTTCACATCAGAAATTCGTTTGTAAGCGAATTTTCCTCAGAAGGAAACTCAGAATTGTTTCTTGGCGCGAAATGATTGTTAATCGACCTTTTGCTCCGGGCAGCAGTTCGCAGGTACGTTGAGTGGCCTGCAAGAACTGCTGTTGGGGTTCAACAATAATGGTGTAGCCCGGTTGGGTAATTTGAGTTGAGGGGATTACCGTCTGATTATCTGATGAGTTATTCAAAGGATTTGTGTCGGGAGAAATTGATTTTACTTTGCCAGGTAGGGTTCCAAACACAGATACAGGACAAGCAGACACCTGCATTTGAGTCGGCTGCCCTACCTTGACTTTATTAATCCGCTCTGATGGGACAGTCGCTCTAATTTCAAGGGGTGTATTGCTGGGGATGATTCGGGCAATGGTTTCGCCAGAGCGAATCACCTGACCTACATTACGCAGTTGTAGTCCGTATAAGATTCCGGTTGCTGATGCACGAATGCTGCTGCGATCTAACTCTTTTTTGATTTGATTGAGTTCTTTGATATTTTGATTAAGCTGGTTTTGGACTTCAAGTTGCTGTTGCATTAGTTGCTCGCGGGATTGATTGAACTGAGCTTGGGTAGCTTTTTTCCTTGATTGCTCCTGGGCAATCTTTGCCCGAGCGGCTACTACTTCTGCGTCGCTTGGGTTCAATCCTGCCCGAAGCTTCTTAAGCCGAGCTTGAGCAGTTTGCAATGCAGCTTCTTTTTCTGCCAGCTTCAATTGAGAAATTGCTCCGTCGCCCACTAGCAAGCGATAGCTCTGAACTTCATTTTCAGCTAAATTCAACTGGGCTTGAGCCTCTTGTACCTCAGCAGTTGTGACAATCTTGCGATCGCGGTAGGTGCGCTCAGCCTTTATCGTTTCTGAAACAGCAACATCAATCGCCCGTTGCACTTGCAGTAACTCCGCATTCATTTGCTGTTCGAGGGCTTTAATTTGTGCTTTAATTCGGGTAAGTTGGCCTCGAATTTTAGTAACATTACTTTCAAGTTGCTCTACTTGGGTGTGCAGACGAGAATTATCTATATAGGCAATCACCTGCCCTTTTTTTACCGGCTTATAGTTATTTCCTACGATGCCGGTTATGGCTCCTTCCGTACCTGCTTGTACCAGACGCGCCTCTCCTGTTGGGCGAATCGTAGCTGTAGTTTTGACTGTAGTCTTATATGTAACCACGGTTGAAGCTACAGCACCTAGCCCCATCAGAGCGACGATAAACCAGCTACCAAAGGTTGTCCAACGGTTTAGAGAAGGCAAAAACTCCTTAATTTCAATCTCAGATAGAGCATCGGGTTTTACTGACCTAGTGAGGCTCTTGCTAACCTTTGAATGTGTCAGACGAGTTTCATTGAGTAGCGGCTCAACCTGGTCAAGGGCTGTTTTATGAGAAGCAGCTACATCGGGAATCTGCTCATCTGAATGATTAACCGAATCGGGGTGAGAATTTTGTGGCATGGTTAAGGGAGCAGGGAGTAGGGGAAAGGAGGTTATTTTACTAGTAGGCTTCTTTGCGATCATTCAAGGCAAACTTTGATTCATCACCTGAATCGGTTAGTAACACTGATGTATTATTACATGGTAATTATCGGATAAACCCGGTAATTTCCGGTAATAACTTCTTACTTCATCGGGAGCATGGGAGCGGCTATCCCTCAGTAAGCTTAGACGCTACACCCTAACGCCTTTAAATTTATAGCCGCATTCAAATCTCTATCCAAGCTAAAACCACAATTCTCACATTCAAAAATTCGTTCTGACAAGGTAATAAGTTCTTTTTTATGTCCGC
>JBCBQE010000036.1:0-16471 GCA_039820385.1 Cyanobacteria bacterium J06635_10 | reverse complement strand
CATTCTACTGCTTCCATTTGCAGTAGTGTGGGAGTTTTGACTCGTTTGAAAGTGTTAGGTTTAGTTTGAGTTTTAGTCATTGTAAATTCAAGAAAATGGGATTAAATTAACACATAAAAATTTATGTTCTAGATATCGACTACTATTAAGTTTCAGATGCTTAACTAAAACTTTTATTTTGATATTGGTTACTTCAAACCTGTCCAATCTCTGAGAATTGGAAAAACAAAAGTTATTGGTGCTCTTTGTTCAACTCGCACGCGAGCCGTGGTAGTAGTAGCCGGTGAAATTTGTAATTTTGGTCCTTTAGAAGATGACCAACGATAACCACTAAAAGTAGATTCATCTGCTTCTAATTCCGCAGTAATTGCAATTCTCGGTTCCCCAGCAGTTAGCTTATTTACTAATTCCCTATTTCCTAATTCTAAGGCTGCTCCTTGAGAAGTAATCGGAAAAGGAGAAACTTCAACAACTTTGCCGATAATACCGCCAAATCTTGCTCGTTTTACTGTGTCGGGAGTAATCTGAATTGGCATTCCTGCTTTTATTTTCTTCCCGTCTTTAACTGGAAAATAAGTAATAGCTACCATTTTTCCACCCGTACCCTTAGTGTCTATGCTGGCAATGGTTGTACCGGGGTTAACAACTTGTCCATTAGTGGCTGTAATTTCTAAAATACATCCAGCCCGAGTACTGACAATTGTGCTATTATCAGCTACTCTTTTCTCTAATTGAGCAATGTTACGCTCAACCTCTTTTATTTGATTAATTCTGCTATTGTTTGTGTCTAAGTTTTCTTGCTCGATACGTTTATCTTTACCATTAATCGCTTGTAACTGGGCTTGTAGTTGAGAAATAGCATTGAGATTATCTAAATATCTTTGTTCTGCCTGGGTTTCCTTTACCCTCAATTCTTTCAATTGGACTTGAATATCGCTAATGCTATTGAGATTAGTTAAATATTTCTGTTGTGCTTCTGTTTCGCTGACATCTAGTTGTTTTAATTCCGCTTTTAATGCAGCAACTTGTTGCTCTGCTTGACGATATTCTTGTTCTACTTGTAATAATGTATCTTTAGCAATTGCTCCCTCCTCCAGTAATTTTCGCCGCTTTTCTAATCTCTCTTTGTGAATGGGAACTAAAGTTTGTGCATCTTTTAAACGTTTCTGGATACTGATTCTTTGCTGAGCGATCGCATTCGATGCTTTATTTTTAAGAACGGGAGTTAAAGCTTGTATAGTGCGCAACCTCTGTTGTATCGTTTGACGTTGTTGAGCAATAGCTGTTAAGTCTTGATTTTTAATAATGGGAGAAAGTTTTTGTGCAGTCTGTAACCGTTGTTGTAAGCTTGCTCGCTCGGAAAGTAGCGCCTCTTTATCTAATTTGCTGCGTTGACGTTGTAATCTCCCACTATCCGATGCTTGTGCTAATAATTCCATGCGTTTGGCACGTTGTTGTTGTAGCTGTTGCTTCAATTCAGAAGGATCGATGGTTGCAAGTACACGGTCTTTTTCTACACACTCTCCTTCTTTAACATTCATTGACTTTAACTGTCCGGATATTGGTGACTGAAACTGTACTACCCGCTTTGGTTTGATTAACACCCCTGGTGCATTCTCCGTAATCGGGATGCGCCCTAAAATACTCCAAACCAGAGCCATAACAACAAAACCACCTAAAGTCGTCAATGGCAACCAATCTCTGGGATTGACTACCTGCATCAGTTGATCTAAACGTTCTGGGGAAGATAAACGTTCTAAAGATTCTTTCCTAAATAGTTTTTCTTTATCCATAAAATAATTTCCCTAAGTAAAAATACTTGTTAATTCATGAATTTATTACCCGTTATTAGTGTTCCCATTTCGGCAATTAAAATTACAATGAAGACTAAAAGTTAAAACCATTTCATCCATAATTTTTAATTGAACTGCCAAAAAGCGCATCCGGTGTAGCCAACCCGCAGGGTAGTTTTTCCCAAAAAAGGTTCATAGGAATTTCTCCAATTTACCCATCAACAATTGAGAGTTTATGGTTGAGTGTGGGAATACTAAACATTAAAGGTAGCGCCTTGCGCCTCCTTCATCAGTTAATAAAACATAAATTTGAATCGGCAAATAATATGAATTTAGAAGAGGTTTGCCTTCTTACTTGGATTAAAAAAAAATTATATCTTGCAGCGATTCCCCTATCTGTTGCACTGTCTATTGTTTCGGCAATTTCAGTGCGAGCTAATTCCCGGGGGGCATTTGAAGATATGCACAAAACCCGCACAGGTTTAATTAGTCAGAGTTTTAAAACACCAAATCTAGGAACACCCCAAAGAACTGCTGGGGGAGCAACTCGTGGTGGTTGTGCGGAAAAAGAACGGAGTTTAGTCTCTTTAATGCCTGAAGACAAATTCGGATTAACCTTTAAAGAGTACCCAACATTTTTTTGGAAAGTCGCTAAATCTAAAGCACAAACAGCCGAATTCGTATTACTCGATGATAACGATGATTTAGTTTATGAAACTAATATTACGCTTCCCCAAGAACAAGGAATTTTTGCGTTTACCCTTCCTCCTGAGGCTCCAGCTTTAGAGGTTGGCAAGCAATATCATTGGTACCTCTCAATAGATTGTGGTTCAGAAGAAACATTTGATACTATAACTGTTGAAGGTTGGGTAGAACGAATCAAACCTAATCTAGCTATGCGGATGAAGTTAAATAAGTCACAACCAAAGCACCGTTCAAAAATTTATGCAGAAGCTGGTATTTGGCACGAAGCGATCGCTGATGTAGCTCAACAACGCTGTACCTTTCCTTATGACTCAAATGTCATGCTTAATTGGAATCAATTATTAACTTCAGTTGGTTTAAGCCAAATAGTTTCAGAACCTCTGAACAATAACTGTAAAGTCGAAAATTAGTATTCGCACTGCCCACTTAGCCCTATTTTTTCAGGGAGATTGGGGTGCACATCACTTGATATTAAAGGAACTACCTTATCTACCCGAACCGCATAATTAAGTAAAAACTCCTAGCTTTCTTGCTAGGAGTTCGTTATATTACTCCCTTCTCGCTCTAAAATTACAGAAAAATTGTAGGCTGGGGAGCCAAAAAAAGCGGCACGGAACACGCACCGTTGTAGGAAGTGAAGCAGCGCTCACTTGGGGGTTTCCCCGCGTTCCGGAAAACTATGAAAATATGGGAAAACCTCTCTCAACCAGTCAGTGTGGACATCACAACGACTCGTGTGGGCAGGAATTTGGGCGGATAAACTGTAACATGGGGTAAGACCGGCATCTTGGACCGCCCAAATTCCCAGGTTTTCCCATATTTTCAAGGAACAGTTGTAGCCCACTCGCTATTGCTGAACCCGTAGGGTGGCGTTTGAGGAACGTAGCGCTTCGCTTACACTTCGTGAACACCGCGCTTGTGTGCCTGAGCCGCAGCAAAGCTGAACCGCACAACCCAGAATCTTGTTGGGTTTCACGAACGTATTGCTTCGCGTGAGCGATAGCGCATACAACCCAACCTACGTTATAAATAATCATAAAGCCGGTTCGGCAGTAATTAAGTCTGATTTAGGCGCTGTTGTTGAAAATTCACGCAGTTTCGAGCGATGCGGCAGAAAAATGCGGTTTCAATACCTCAAGCCAACGTGCGATACGCTCATCAGTTTTCTCACTTTCATTCACTTCATCAATAGGTAATCCGACAAATTTACCATCGCGCACAGCAAAGGAATATTCGTAGGTGTAACCGTCGGTAGGAAACTCACCAACTAAAGTTGCACCTAATTTTTTGAAGTGATCGTACAAAGTTCCTAATGCGCTGACAAACTGTTCACCGTGGCTCGCATAATCTCCCGCACCGAATAAGGCAATGGTTTTACCTGTAAAATCTGGTTTGTCCATTTCCATTTCAAACAAGGGATCGCGCCAATCATTTTGGACTTCGCCAGAGCCCCAGGTAGAACAACCAAAGAGTAAATAATCGTACTCAAGCATTTCATCAACACTGGTGAAGTCTTCTTCCATGCTGTAAAGATCGCACAGATCTTCACCAAATTTTTCGTGTATTTTCGTAGCGATTTCTTCAGTTATGCCGGAAGTACTACCATAAAAAATAGCTATTTTTGCCATAATTAAAACTCCTCTGAATTTGAGCGATACACTTTTTTCTCTCCCGATTGCTGAGGATTTTCATTTGCAGAGTTTCCCAATATTTCACAGGTTCAAATTTGACGGGTACCTATGACAGTAATTCTCAAGATTTAATAGGTCATAATTTGGCATAAATTCTCTACACTTAGGATTTCAGACGGAAAAACTTCTTGGCATAGCGATGTTTTTGTGTAACTGATTAATCCAGGTTCATCAGACTCATTAAATCAAGACGTTATTACAAATTAAACTTAGATTTTTGACTGTGTTGTAACAGGCATGACTAAATATGTCAAAAATCTTCTACATTTGACGGGCACCCATAAGATTTTTTTGCATATTACTTTATTTACCGTAAAATAATACTTTTTTTAGTTAAGTATTTACAACATCTTTTTCTATTTCGTGTAATGGATGTAAATCCCAAAAATTGGATATCTGTCGGCTAACTATCTCCGGATAAAAGTAGTGGAAAAAATGACCTCCTTGATGACATTTCCAAAGAATATCATCTGGTTTTAACAATTTTTTCCATTCATGTAAATCAGGATAACCTAAAATCATGTCTATTTGTCCGCCACACACCATCAATGGTACAGAAACTCCATCCAATGGTAAATTCTCTATTTTCAGCAACGAATGCGTCAATGGTAAATTATCTAAATCTCGATAAAAATTATCGATTAAATTTTGTAAACAACAAGGGTATTTATCTCTAAATATATTATGAAGAGTATTCAATAAAGCTTCTGCTTTACTGAGAGTATATATTTGACGTTGTTGATAATAGTTAACATGCCAAGTTTTCGCAGGTTGTGCTGCAACTGAAAGTAAGGTTAGTGACTTTACAAATTGAGGATATTTACGAGCAAACATTAATGCAATAGTACCGCCAATACCATGACCAATTAAATGTAATGGTCCTTTTTTGGTTATCAGATAACTATGTAGTAATGCGACTGCTGTATCGATACAGGCAGGTTCATCTATTGACTGAATATATTCCCATCCTGAAATATTTGTGTATTTAACTAATTTATTTATTAAAGGTGTGCTTAAACATCTCAAAGAAGGGCTACCACTAACCCAAATAGCATCGCAAGATATAGACATTCCAACTACCTCAAAGCGAGATTAATAACTAATAACTCTTTTCAATATACGCATTGCCCCAAAACTGCAATCATTCCTACAGCTAACACATTATAAAGTCTTGCTGCTTAATGAGGATTAATTGCAATAAATGCTAATTGAATAATATTAGATACAAAATTAAAAAAAGTTTAAATATTACAAATAATATTTTTGATAATGAATTATTGGTAACAGTATTTTGATTCATAATATTTTTGAATTTTCCTTTATCTCAGGGATCGAGATCGTCCCCATATGCAGATAACCGATGGAAACACAGACATGGAGAGGGCGTTATCTGCCTTCTCCGTGCCTATAGCCCCCTAGAATCAATCAGGTAAAGAATTAACCTTCGGACATATTGACTTCGACAACATTTTTTGCAAAGCTCTCATAAGCAGCGCCAATCTGCTTTGCCATTGAGCCAGCATAAACATGAAAATCCCCAGCTTCTAGGGCTTTGAAGATGGCTTCGGCAACTAAGGTGGGAGGCTCTGCAATCTCTGTCAACCCAGCTTCATCACCCATATCTGTGGCAATGGGGCCAGGATGAACGCTCAGTACGATCGTTCCCTGTTCGCTCAATAGCTCCCGCAATGCCTGAGTGATGGAATAGGCTGCGGCTTTTGAAGCAGAGTAGGTGGCAAAATTCGAGAATGTCTTCATTGAAACCACAGAGTTTAGTTGAGCAAAAACCCCACCCCCGTTAGCTTTGAGTACTGGCGCAAATGCCTGAGCCATGTGAATCAAACCGTACACGTTGATATTCATCTCGAATTCGAGGGATGCCATCGCATCTTCTGCTAAAGGAGTTGCACCTTTAAAGGCTCCTCCATTATTAACAACCACCTGCACGTCAGAAGCGGTTTGAGCAGCAGCAGCAATTGATTGGGGATTACCTAAATCTATCTGAACCGGAACTACCTTGTCGCCGTATTTTTCAACCAGTGCGGAGGCGCTTTCTACCTTACGAACCGCGGCATATACTTTCTTCGCTCCGTTTTCGATAAAAGACTCAACCAGCACTTTGCCGATGCCGCGATTTGCACCTGTAACTAGAACGATTTTGTTGCTGATGTCGTAAGTCATTTGATTTTCTCCTAATTCCGATGAAAAAAACTTTGAATGATTGGTTTAAGTTAAAACAAAAAAAATTAGCTATCTTCTAAAAGAGAGATTGCGGCTTCCACTGCCCCTTTCAAGGTAGTGTCGTCATCCATTACGCGGCCGAGCAACGCCATGCCTTGAGTCGTACAGAGTAACATACGAGCTAGATTTCGCGGATTTGCTGTAGAACTCAATTCTCCTGCTGTTTGGGCGCTCTTTAAAGTTGTCGTAAACACATCTTCGAGCTGAGTAAGATAGATCCGCATGACTTTAGCGATCGCCAAGTTGTTTGTATTGAAATCGGCAATATTGGTGCCGAGCATACAGCCGCAACTCCCCGGTTGACTGTGCATCTCCTGCCATTCCATCAGCAATTGCTTAAGGTTTGTCAAAGGAGAACCACTAGCACTGAGGCTCACGCGTATATCCCGAATAGTGGTGCGAGCATAGTACTCCAGCGCTTTGAGGAAAAGTGACTGCTTGTTACCAAAGGTGTCATACAAGCTTTTTTTACCAATCCCCATATTTTTAAGCAATTCAGAAAGGCTTGTGGCTTCATAGCCATGCGCCCAAAACACTTCCATTGCCTTGCTTAAGGCTACTTCCGTGTCAAATTGTTTTTCGGGGCCGCGAGTCATTAGCAACCTGCTGTGTGTTCAACCATAATGCAAATCTAACATAACCTATACCAATCAGTCAAGGTTTTCTTGCACTTTTAATTTGTCAAACGCTTACAAAAATAGAATGTGCTGTATCTTACTCCGAGGCAGTTGATTTCGCTGCTGTAGGAGAATAAAATTCTTGTATTCGTTCGAGTTCTAATTCAGTTAAATAATCTACAGTCCAGTTAGCTTGACGTTGTACCATATGAAATGGATAGGTATTGGCAACTCCTATTACTTTCATATTTACTGCTTTTGCTGCTTGAATACCGGCTAGAGTATCTTCAATCGCCAAACATTCGGTTAATTGCAGATTTAGTTCGGGGTATTCTTGGTTCAGACGTTCGACTGCAAGCAAATAACCATCTGGTTCTGGTTTGCTGGTAGTAATATCATCGCCGGCAACTATAATTTTAAAGTATTCTGCTAACTCGGCGCGCTTGAGAACTAACTCAATTTCTTTGCGAATAGCACTGCTAACTATGGCTAACTTGAAATTACTCTCACTTATTTTTAATATTAAGTCATGCAAACCGGGGTATAAAGGCAGCTTTTCCAAAGCCTCTATTTGCTCGGCATAACTTTGGGCTTTTTTTTGTAATAACTTAGTAAAATACTTTTCATCAACAACTCTGCCGCGACTTGTTAATAAATCTCGTAAACAATCCCTGTCACTACGTCCTAAAGACATATATTGATACTCTCCCGGTTTGAAAACCAGATTTTCTTCGAGCAAAATTTCTTCTATCAATTGCTGATGAATTGGCTCATCGTTAATAATAACGCCATTAAAATCAAATATAACTGCCTTTATCATTATTTTATTAAGCTGGGGACGGATAACCAAAACTACCATCTAACGGGTTATCGACAGAAGTAGGTGCATATCGTCTAACATTCGTTTGAGTAGTTGCATCTTCTGCTGAAATCGGCTTGATACCCCTAGTTAGCTGACTAATAAACCATACATCTTCAGTTCGCACTGCTGCAAATCCTGCCGCACCCATAGTTGCATCTAGACTACCAGCAGCATATTCGTGGATATAAGGTTCCTCAAAAATATTATTAAGCCATTCAACTTGGCGCAAGGTTCTCTGATTACCATCTAAAACTAAAATTTGTCCTCCAGCTACTAATAACCTAAAACATTCATGCAAAATCTTTTGGGTAACAATGCTTGGTGTTTCGTGAAACAACAAAGAAGCTGTAACTAAATCAAACGAAGCATCGGAAAAAGATGTGTGTTCCGCATTACCTTGTTGCCACTCAATGTTTAAACCAGCACTTTGTGACTTGTGGAAACTTCTGAGCAACATATAAGGGGACAAATCCAATCCGATGACTTCTGAAGAGGGGAAAGCTTGCTTCAACATTAAAGTTGTCGAACCCGTGCCACAACCCAAATCAAGAATGCGTCGCGGTTTTACCTTGACTCCATCAATTAAAGCTTGTCGAATCCAAGTTTCATTCGGCGGTAACAGATATTGAGTCACGGCATCGTAGCTCACCGCAGCACTAGGGTTCAAGTAACCTCTCTCCACTCCATGAAAATTTTGCGAACTGTAGTACTCCGGAAAAACAACATCATCTCGTCGGAAGCGATCGCCTTCTTGTTCCCAATCCACACTTTGTGCATAACCTCTCAACTCTTCAAGGTTAATCAACAGAGGAACTAGGGGAGATAAAAAGCTTTTCCAAATTGTATCTTCACTAACTGGCATCCGTATAAAACCCTATATAAAAGTATTTTCTTCATAAAATTTTAATATATTTCGGTAAATTAAGTCTTTTTCGTTTTCCGACCAAAAATTGACATTCTCCTATTTTATACTACAATCGTATTACAACTATTTTTTGATTAGGTATGGTTTATAGTTGCCATGACCGAATTATGAAACAAAAGTCCTGTTATCAAGAAAAGTTTGGTTTGAAATCTCAAATCTAGAATCTTATTATGCCTTATAAAGACTTAGAAATATCAACAGAATCCCCCGTTTTATCTTGGGCAAATCACGAGTTGAAAAACGATGAAACCAAGATGGCGAAAAATGTGGCATCGCTACCTTTTGTATTTAAGCACGTAGCTTTAATGCCCGACGTTCATTTAGGAAAAGGAGCTTTAGTTGGTTCGGTAATTGCAACAAAAGAAGCGATAATTCCTGCGGCTGTGGGTGTAGATATTGGTTGTTTTATCGGAGATACTTTAATTCCTTTAGTAGATGGAAAGTCTTATTATCTAAAAGAATTAGCTGCGAGAAATGAAGAATTTATTGTATATGCTTGTACTCCGACAGGTAAAATTGTTGCGGCAAAAGCTAGCGCGAGATTGACCCGAAAAAATGCGTCTTTGGTAAAAGTAATTTTAGATAATCATGAAGAAATTATTTGTACTCCTGACCATAAATTTATGTTGCGGGATGGAACTTATAAAGAAGCGCAACATCTTCAAAGTGAAACATCTTTGATGCCATTTTACTCTAAGTTAGATAAAGATGGTTATACTTTAATTTCTCAACCATATTCTGGTAGATGGCAAAAAGCACATTGGATAATTGCAAGATCGGGGTTGTTAGGAGAAATTCCTAAATTTGAAGGACAAAGAACAGTTATTCACCACCGTAACTTCAATGAATCTGATAACCAACCAGAAAACTTGGAGTTCATGGGTAATAGAGAACATTCCGCCTATCATCGCAGTTTAGTAGAGCGAAATCAATACTGGCAATGTCCAGAATTTGAGCAAAAAAGAAAAGCTGCACTTGCAAAAAAAGCTAAAACGACGGAAGGATACCAATATTACGCCGAAAGGGGAACCCGTAACATCCTTAATTATATGCATCAGCAACCAGAACATTTTAAACAGGCTGTTGCTGATAATGGCTTGCGTGGAAAGCAGTATTTAGTAAGCTATAACAAAAGCGAAAAAGGGCGAGCAAAGTCTAAAGAAATTGCTAATAGATATTACACCTGCGATATCTGTGGTACCCAAATTAAATCTCCTATCGGACTTCATAACCACCAACCCAATCAACATCAATGTAATCATAAAGTTGTTGCCGTAGTACCTTTAGAATATACAGAAGATGTTTATTGTTTAACAGTACCCGAACATCATAACTTTGCTTTGAAAGCAGGTGTATTTGTTCATAACTGCGGCATGGGCGCTATTAAAACCCCATTTAAAGGCGAAAAATTAGAAGGGAAACTAAAGAAAATTCGTCTAGATATTGAAGCAGCAATTCCTACTGGTTTCAACGAAAATAAAGATGTAGAAAAAGCTGTGACGAACTGGCAAAATTGGCGCGACTTTAAAGACTTGCATCCTGGAGTGCAAGACTTGGAAGGTAAAGCGATAAAACAGTTGGGTTCCCTCGGTGGTGGGAATCATTTTATTGAAGTTTGTGTAGATACAGAAAACCAAGTTTGGTTAATGCTGCATTCTGGTTCCCGTAATATTGGCAATAAGTTGGCGCAATATCATATTAATACGGCGAAAGATTTAGCTAAAATGGCGGATATTAGCTTACCTGACCGTGATTTAGCCTCTTTTGTCGCTGGAACCCCAGAATTTGCTGCTTATTGGCATGATTTGCAATGGGCGCAGGAATATGCGCGTTACAACCGCCATGTGATGATGGCGCGATTTAAGCGGATTATTGAAAAGCATTTGGCTGGTGGAAAGGCGTTTAAACCTTTATTGGTGGTGAATTGTCATCACAATTACGCCGAGAAAGAAGTGCATTTTGGCGAGGATGTGTATGTCACTCGTAAAGGTGCTGTAAGGGCACAGAAGGAAGATTACGGTATAATTCCCGGTTCCATGGGAGCTAAATCTTATATTGTTAAGGGTAAAGGTAACGTTGAAAGTTTTTGCTCCTGTTTTGCGGCTGGAACTAAGGTTTTAACTGAATTTGGTTTGATGAATATAGAAGATGTATTTAATTCATCCGAACCTATTAAATTAATTTCCTACAACGAAAAACTCCAGAAATTTGAGCCTAAGAATATTTTGGATAAAAGCGAACGAATAGCCTCAGCTAACAAGTATTCAATATCTCAAACTAGACGCAGGTTAGAAAATACAATTACTTGCACTCCCAATCATCCTTTTGCTACCTATAAGCAAGGTATATTGTCTTATTTGCCCGTTGAAGATATCAATTTATCTTCTGGAGGAACTATCGTACCTACGAATATAAATATTTGCTCTAGTTTGACAGCAGAAGAACAAGATAAAAATTTTTATTACTTACTGGGTGTTATCTTATCAGACGGTACGATACATTTAAAAGATCGGAAAAATGCACCGCAAATTAGTGATAGACCTCGTAATGGTAAATACTTAAATTCCTATATTCGTATTTATCAATCATCTGCTCCTGCCAAAAAACCTTTTATGCAATATTTACAGGAACTATTTGAGTCCTACACTCCAAATGTTTCTGTTAGAATACAACAATCAAGAACTTCTCAAATAGAAGGACGCTCAATAACAAGTTCGGGACTAGTTGAGTTAACAGTAAATGATTTGTCTTTTGTCGAGAAAGTGACACAGCTTTTACCAACTTTGCCTAACATTCTCCTGGGTAATCCGATTCTAGCTCTCAACTTTTTAGCTGGTTATTTGGATGGTGATGGAACTCATAATAAAGGAACTGTATCTATCAGTGTCGGCAAAAAGGAGATGTTTTCCAATCTGGTTTCTGCCCTGTTATCTCTAGGAGTTGCTTACAAAGTTTACCGCAATCGGACTCACTATGTAATAGAGTTTCGTGACAATAATCTGTTGACTAAATTGTCTTCTATTTGTCAGAGAATTACAATCGATGAACCAGCATCTCGGCTTTATTCAGATAAGTTGCTATTAGCGAATTCCGTAACGGGAGGAACATTGAAGTGTGAGAACCTTACTACTATGGCAAAGCAGGGAAAAATGGTAAGCATTTCCAAGTTTGAAGAACAATCTCTTGACCAAACTTTGGTAATGAATCGGATATTTAAGGTTGAATCTGATTTAGAAAAACCAGTCTACAACTTTACAGTTGAAGATAATAATAATTATATTGTATTCACGGAATACTATACCCCATTGTTAGTGCATAACTGCTCCCACGGAGCAGGGCGTTTAATGTCGAGAACTAAAGCAAAGAAAACTTATACACTTGATGATTTGGTTGAGCAAACTAAGGGTGTAGAATGTCGTAAAGATGAGGGAATTTTAGATGAAATTCCTGGTGCTTATAAGCCGATTGAGAAAGTTATGGAAAATCAATCGGATTTAGTCGAAGTTGTGGCTACTTTGAAGCAAGTTCTTTGTGTGAAAGGGTAACTGATGTAGAGACGTTGTATTACAACGTCTACCCTTATTTAGAGTTGTATCAAGAATTGAGTTACAAAAAAATCTGACTGCAAAAAATGCTAAACTAGCTCTGCTTTAAATTTATATGCTTCTCTAAGCCTATGTATTTTTATAACAGATTATTGACAATATCATCAATTATATTATTCATCGTCACTTCCTTTCTCTTTCCTAGTTATGCATCAGCATCACCGATAAACACTATATATGTAGCTCAAGTACAAAACTCACCTCAATCTATTTCTCCAGAAGCAGCTCTCAAAAGATTATTTACTAGCGAAGATATCAAAGACGAATGGTTTGCAAGTCAGTTTTTAGCACAAATTCCTATCGCTCAGGTAAGAAGTTTAATTAGCGGTAGTGAACTACCCACACTCCCCTACCGGGTGAGTGTTGGCTTCCAGTTTCACAGAAGATTGCCGCATCTTAGATTTACGTCCGCGAGTTGGTCTTACATCCTCTCCACTGGCGTTGGCTTCCCCCGTCCCAGAGGAGGACACTACGTTGCGGAGGTTCCCTCCGTTGTAGTAAGTGTCCGTTGAAGACAGCAGTCTAATACCTTCAGCCCTTATATTCTGCGCTGCGTTGCCATCTCTATCATGATGAGTTCCGCAACTTGGGCAAGTCCAAGTTCTAACCTCTAACGGTAATTCTTCTATTTGATAATGGCAGTTAGAGCAAAGCTTGGAACTAGGGAACCATCTATTTATTTCTATCAGTACTTTCCCCTCTTTTTCCAATTTATAGGAGAGGAAATTTACAAAGGTTCCCCATGAGGTATCAGATATTGCTTTTGCTAGTTTATGGTTACGTTCGCGTTCGCGTAGCGTGCGCTCTGCGCTCAGCGTGTCCGAAGGACATACCATGCCCTTGATATTTAGATTTTCAACTACCACAACTTGATTATTATCAACTATCTTCCTAGATAGCTTGTGTAGGTAGTCTTGGCGGACATTGCTAATTTGTTCGTATACCCTAGCTACAATTTTGTTAGCTTTATTTTTGCGGTTGCTACCTTTTTGTTTACGGGCTGCAATCCGTTGTTTTACAGCTAATCTTTTTTGATACTTGTACAGGTGTTTAGGATTAGCATATAAGACAGTTTTATCACCATCGTAGGTAATCGCAAAATCTTTGATTCCTAAATCAATCCCTATCACCTTCCCATCTGTATTTGGTGTTGGATTATCACCCTCATATTCCATCAACACAGAAGCGTAATATTTACCCGATGGGCACTTACTAACCGTGACTGTTTTGATAGTTCCGTCTAATGGTCGGTGTATTTTAGCTTTTACTACCCCAACAAGCCCTGGAAATTTCAAGCATTCAAACGAAGTTTGTGGATCATCATCAACTTGTTTTACCTTCTGTGGATACTGGATTGACTGACGGTGACGGTAGGATTTGAATCTAGGATATTTTGCTCTACCGTTCATATAGTTTTGATATGCACGGCTGAGGTTGAGACTCACAGACTGTAAAACCTGTGAATAACAATCTTTGAGCCATTCAGTTTCTTTATCCTTCTTGAGTGCTGGCAACATTGAATTTAGTCCCGACTGAGACAAGCCTTTACCAGTTGCTTTATAGGTTTCAATGCACTGATTTAACCCATAATTCCACCACCAACGGGCACATCCAAAATGTTGTGCAAGTACCTGTTTTTGTTGCTCTGTGGGGTATAGCCTGACCTTTACCGCTTGTCTTCTCATCATAACTTCTCCTAAACATCGACCTATTAATATTATATACTATTCACAGTAACAATATCAGGAAGATTGTAAAAATATAAGCCTTGCAGGCACGCTGCGCGAACGCTATCCTTCCAGGACGCAAACATTTTTACCGCATAAACCGCCGCTTCCCTTCGGGTAAGCGGGGGACGAGGGGGCGTATAGTTAAAAATCAACTGCTAACCTATCAAGAGGTGCAAAAAAGTGGTAACGACTATTTAGTAAATTTTAGCCGGGGTACAATTCGAGCCAAAATAGTTTTAAATAACAAAGGACAGATCGCAGGATTATTGTTGCAACCGGATTTAAAAATTAGTAGTTTGTCCGACGCGATCGCCGAATTTAAAAAATTACCAGGTAAAGTTAGTTTTATAGTAAAAGAAGACTCTTCAATTATTGCCGATTTGAATGCGAAAATGCCACTAGCAGTTGGTTCAGCTTTTAAACTTTCAGTGCTTAAAACATTAAAAGAGCAAATAGCCTCGGGACAAAAATCATGGTCAGATATAATTAGACTACAAAATAATAAAAAAAGTTTACCATCTGGAATACTACAAAGTTGGCCAGATAATTCACCATTGACACTACAAACTCTTGCTAGTTTGATGATATCTATGAGCGATAATACAGCTACAGATATTGTAATTCAACAAGTTGGAAAAGATAAAATTGAATCTATTTCATCTCCTCGCAATCGTCCTTTTTTAACTACTCGCGAATTGTTTACTTTAAAAAGTTCTCAAAATCGCCAGTTATTAGAGCGTTATCGTAAAAGTGATGAAAAACAACGTCGCGCATTGTTAGCAGAATTAACTAATAAACCACTTCCAGATGTGATGGAATTCACAGGAAATCCTCAAGCATTAGATGTGGAATGGTTTTACAATAGTGAAGAACTTTGCCAATTGATGGAAGAGGTTCAAGACATACCGTTAATGAGTATTAATCCTGGAGTTGCTAACCCAAATGATTGGGAGAAAATAGCATTTAAAGGTGGTTCCGAACCTGGTGTTTTGAATTTGACAACTTGGTTACAAGGAAAGAATGGTAAACAATATTGTGTTGTTGCTACTTGGAATAACAATGATGCTCCTGTAGATGAATTGAAATTGGCTGCATTGTATAGTGGGGTGATTTCTGTCTTGGCTGGTAATTGAAACAAATATATCGCTTTTCGTTTGATTGCAATACACTTGGGGACACCTCACGGGCAGACACCTCACCCCGCCTTCGGCACCCCTCTCCTTGGTAAGGAGAGGGGAAGGATTTTGTATTCTATCTAACCGAAAACTGCTATAACCTTACTTGGCTCAGAGAGTGTAGAGAAACAATTGTCATGCAAACTAACTATAAAACAGCTTACAAACAACAGTTATTAACTGATTTTAATTCTAGAACTAATTACGATAATGGTAGATTTTATAAAGCGATCGCCAATCGCTTGGTTGAATTTTCTAATTTACAAAATGGACAGAAAATTTTAGATGTAGCAACGGGTACGGGAATTGTAGCGCTCAAAGCTGCTGAAAAAGTTGGCAAGGCGGGTAAAGTTATCGGTGTTGATATATCAACGGGGATGTTGAGCAATGCTAAACGGAAGTTAGCTGAAACTGATTTACAAAATGTTGAATTTATCGAAGCAGATGCCGAAACTATCTTATTTAACGATAATACTTTTGATGCTATATTATGTTCTTTAGCTGTCTGTTATTTAACTGATATTCCCGCAGCTTTCCAAAAATGGCATCGGTTTTTAAACACAGATGGATTTGTAGCCTTTAATGTTTGGGCTGAAAATGCTTTCCCTCCTTCTGTTTTATTTAGAGATGTTGCACACAGATATGGCATAGAAGTTCCCAATCCTAACCAACCAATGGGAACTATTGAAAGATGCGATCGATTATTGCAGGAAATAGGTTTTAAAAATATCAGCGTGGAAACCGAAGAATTTGGTTGGTATTTTCAAGTAGATGCTAGCATTGCTGAAGATATTTGGCAGATGAATGCCAAAAATGTTTTTGGTTATCAAGTTTTTCAGCTTTCGCTAGAATTGTTAGAGCAATGCAAAGCTGAATATATCAAAGAAATGCAAGAGCTATCAATAACAGAAAAAGGTGCTTGGTGCGATGCGCCGATATTTTTTGTGCGTGCCGAGAAATAACTAGTACTCTCACAAGCCAAAATTGACGGGTAAGGATGGAGAGGGGGAAGAGAGGGTAGAGGGGGTAGAAAATTACTTGTTATTTTCATTATTAACCAAAACTAATTTCCCTTGGTGGAGTACTAGTGGTGCGTTTCGTTAATTATGACAGGTTTTCTTACCGAC
>JBCBQE010000035.1:0-16510 GCA_039820385.1 Cyanobacteria bacterium J06635_10 | reverse complement strand
ACTCACTTTATAGCTTAACAAGGAATATAGAATTTCTTGATTTTGTAAAGCTAGATTTAATGGGGGAGAAGAAAATTTAAGAGATTATTTTACCTATTTTCAACTACACCAATTGTGAGTTTTCAGCCAATCAATTTTTAAAGATACTTCTCCAAAGTGCTAGCTAATGTTGTTTTAGGAACTGCACCAACGACCATATCAACCCTTTGACCACCTTTAAAAATCATTAATGTGGGAATACTGCGGATACCGTACTGAGAAGCAACATTAGGATTCTCGTCTGTATTAACTTTGACTACCTTTATTTGACCTTCATATTGAGAAGAAATTTCATCGACAACGGGAGCTACCATGCGACACGGACCGCACCAGGGTGCCCAAAAGTCAACTAGCACAGGAACTTCGCTCTCGAGTACTTCCTGCTTAAAGCTGGAGTCCGTAACTGGTGCGGCTGATGACATACCTTAAAACCTTTTAGTCAGATGTTTATGATTTTTGTGAAAATTCTACCACAGCAAAAACCAATGCCTTGGCATTTGGAATATACATTTACAGAGTAGCGTCAGAATTTATTATCCAAAGACATAAGGAACCGCCCGAACAATAGTCCGGGCGGAGTGTGGTGTGAGGAGTGAACGGAAACATGCGTCTCCGCTATTTCTATTGTAGGCGACATATGCGATTTTTCCAGCCATAGTTTAAAAGTAAGGAAAAATTTCTTGAAGAAAATCTTGGAAATTCAGCATGAGAGCTTGAAAATAGTAAGCGATCAACCTTGTTTGTTTGAATAACAACCATGTACCACTCAATCGTTAACTATTGCATATTTCTCACACCTTCTGCCTTTTAAGTTAATTTTTTTCACTTGCCCATGCCTAAATGTTGAGCTTTCTGGTATACTTTTCCTTCTGTTAATAGTGATGGAGCGATGACAACTTCAACCTGTTGCATTTCTTTAAGATTTTTAGCTCCAAGGGTACCCATACTTGTTTTTAGAGCGCCTAAAAGATTGTGAGTACCGTCATCAAGTTGTGCTGGTCCTCTTAATATCTGCTCTAAAGTACCAGTAGTGCCTACATTAATACGAGTACCCCGAGGCAATACTGTTGATGGGGTTGCCATGCCCCAATGATAACCACGTCCGGGAGCTTCGGCGCATCTGGCAAAGGGAGAACCAATCATTACACCGTCAGCACCGCAAGCAATACACTTACAGATATCGCCGCCGGTGATTAAACCGCCATCAGCTATTACTGGTACGTAATTTCCAGTTTCATTGTAATAATCATCCCGTGCTACCGCACAATCGGCGATCGCAGTTGCTTGAGGTACGCCTACACCTAAGACTCCACGGGAAGTACAAGCAGCACCAGGACCAATTCCTATTAATACCGCAGCAGCGCCGGCTTTCATTAAATTAAGCGTAACTTCATAACTTACACAGTTACCCAAGGCTACCGGCATCGGCATTTCTCGGCAAAACTGAGCTAAATCTAGAGGAATTATCGATTCGGGTGATAGATGTGCGGTAGAAACTACCGTAGCTTGTACAAAAAATAGATCGGCACCAGCATCTGCTACTATCGAACCATATTTAATAGCCCCAACTGGAGTAGCACTAACTGCGGCGATACCTCCTAGAGATTTTATTTCTTTGATTCGTTGCTTGACTAATTCTGGTTTAATTGGTTCGGCATAAAGTTCTTGCATTAAGGGTACAAATTCATCTTTGTTTACCTCAGCAATGCGATCTAAAATCGGCTCTGGATTCTCATAACGCGTTTGGATTCCTTCTAAATTAAGAACTCCTAATGCTCCTAACTCTGACAAACGTACAGCCATACGAACATCTATAACGCCATCCATTGCACTGGCAATAATTGGGATTTCTCGCTCAATATTACCAATACGCCATGTAGTATCAGCTAATGTTGGATCCAACGTTCTTGTTCCTGGCACCAAAGCAATTTCATCTATTCCGTAAGCCCTGCGGGCTGTTTTTTTCCGCCCAATTTGAATATCCACGCGCTTCTAGTTATCCTTATCTATTTAAGCTAGGGTATCAAATTGTGGGGTTATTTTGAGCGGTTTTTTTTGACAACTAATTGTTTTGAATAGGGGTGAGTTTAAATCACATTGAAAATTGATTGATAAATCCCTGGAAATGCATCTATGACTAGAAGCTATCGCTTGTCGTGTTTGCAAGATCCTGCCCTACATTCAAGAGTTAACTCTGGTTTTCTCTCCAGTCTTGTTTTGTCATCACCCTTGCGGTATAAAGCTAGCTATATAAAGCTAATTTCCTTTTCGATAAATAGTTAAAAGCACTATAACTAAAGAGAAGTTGTATGTGATAATTTATTCCAAAATTTATCTTACTTATAAGTATAAGTAAGATTTAATACGATTTACTTTTGATTTATGGGGTTTATATAAGGCATTTTACCTAAATAAAAGAGAAGTTAAGTTGTAAATTTTACTAACAATGTCCCGACTAGGTAAAATAGAAGTATTTAATAATATTTAAAATTAGATTTTGTTAGCCAAAAATGTAAATTACAAGTTATACAAAAATCTATAGCGTCCATGGATTATAATTATTTATGGGTTTAATATAATTTTTTAGCTGTACATCTCCTAGATGGAGAATCGGGATTACATAATTAGTTTTTTGATTGACGGGCACCCTTGAGTGGAAATCGATTATAGTTTTTTTCGTAAAAGCAAAATTAGCGATTATGTAGCAAGAAATACAGATACTATTGATAAAAAAATAAAGATAAATCATGAAAATATAGGAACAGCAAATTATATACCGAAGTATAAATAGCTAGTAGTATATAAAAAATCACAGCATTGTGTCAGCAAGCGTGAGAGCCGCTAAGATTGTTAACATAACTTCAAAATTATTATTTAAACAGCCTTGATCCAATCCGAAACACTAGAATTATTGGAATGGTCTCGCCTGTGCCAGCATTTGTCAAATTTCGCGGCAACCAAGCTGGGGGCGATCGCCGCACGTAATATTGCTCTTCCTTCCTCTCAAGTAGAAAGCGAAGATTTATTAACGCAAACGAAAGAAGTTTACGAATTAGAAAGTCGTTTAGATAATGGAATCTCCTTTGAAGGAATTCAAGACTTCGGCGATGCGTTAGAAAGGGCGGAGCTCAAAGGTATTTTGTCAGGGGATGAATTATTAGACATAGCTACTACCCTGGCTGGAATCAGAAATTTACGTCGTCTAATTGACAACCATCCAGATTTAGAAATATTAAACGAATTAGTTGCCGATTTACGGACTTATCCAGAATTAGAACAAGAAATCCATCGCTGTATAGATGAAAGAGGACAAGTAACAGATCGTGCGAGTGAAAAGCTTGGGGATATTCGCAATTCTCTGCGTCAAAATCGCAGTCAAATTACTCGAAAGCTGCAAAACATTATACAAGTAAAGGGGAATGCCCTCCAAGAAACGATAATCACTCAACGCGGCGATCGATTTGTAATTCCAGTAAAAGCACCACAAAAAGACGCAATACCAGGTATTGTACATGACACTTCAACTAGCGGAGCCACTTTATATGTGGAACCTAATTCTGTAGTGCCGATGGGCAATCAAATGCGGCAATTATTGCGAAGAGAACAAGTAGAAGAAGAAGCGATTCGCCGCACTCTAACCGAACAAGTAGCTGAAGTAAAACCAGACTTAGAAAAATTATTAGCAGTAGCAACTACATTAGATTTAGCAGCGGCCAAAGCACGATATAGCTTTTGGTTGAAAGCAAATCCTCCGCGCTTTATCAATCCGCTACAAAACGAAAATATCACCTTACGAGAATTACGACATCCCTTGTTAGTGTGGCAGCAGTATCACGAACAAGGACATCCAGTAATTCCCGTAGACTTAGTTATCAATCCATATATTCGAGTTGTTACGATTACCGGACCAAATACTGGGGGTAAAACCGTAACTCTTAAAACCTTGGGTTTGGCAACATTAATGGCAAAGATTGGTTTATTTATACCAGCCCGAGAGCCAGTAGAATTACCTTGGTTTGACAAAGTATTAGCTGATATCGGCGACGAACAATCATTAGAGCAGAGTTTATCCACTTTTTCCGGACATATCCGCCGGATTAGCCGGATTTTGGATGCATTGGGTGACGAGGAAGGGGGACAAGGAAATGAGGAAGTCGAAGAAGATAAGTTTACTTCCCCCCCTCCTGCTTCCTTGGTACTCTTCGACGAGGTTGGCGCGGGTACAGATCCTGTGGAAGGAAGTGCTTTAGCCATTGCTTTGTTGCGTTATCTTGCAGATCATTCATTGCTGACGATTGCTACGACTCACTTTGGCGAACTGAAGGCATTGAAGTATGAAGATGAACGCTTTGAAAATGCTTCGGTAGAATTCGATGAAGCAACTTTGTCACCAACTTACCGTTTACTCTGGGGAATTCCCGGACGTTCTAATGCTTTAGCAATTGCTTCTCGTTTGGGATTAAAAGCAGAAGTAATAGAAAAGGCAAAACATGAAATGGGAGGTGCTACAGATGAAGTGAATCAAGTCATAGCCGGATTGGAAGCGCAACGTCGCCGTCAGGAAGAAAAAGCAGCACAAGCACAAGATTTATTGCAGCAAGCAGAACGTTTTTATAAACAAGTATCTGCCAAAGCCACAGATTTAGAAGAAAGAGAAAAATCTTTGCGTGCTTCTCAGGAAATAGCAGTACAACAAGCGATCGCTTCTGCCAAAGGTGAAATAGCTGCGGTAATTAAGCGTTTGCAACAAGGTAAACCAACTGCCCAAGACGCTCAAAAAGCTACAGATGAAATTAATAAATTAGCAGATAAATTTATACCAAAAGCTGCGCCAAAACAGAAAGCGGGCTTTATGCCAAAAGTTGGCGAGCGGATTCGCATTCCCAGATTAGGACAAACTGCAGAAGTGTTAACAGCTCCTGACGAAGGTGGGGAGTTTAACGTCCGCTTTGGAATTATGAAAATGACGGTAAAGTTGGAGGATGTGGAATCTCTAAATGGAGAAAAAGCACAGCCATCAGTCAAGGCTAAATCAGTAGCAAAACCAGCACCAGCATCGAAGCCTGCAGAAAGTGTACCTTTAATTCGGACTTCTAAAAATACCGTAGATTTACGTGGTAAGCGAGTAGCAGATTCCGAATTAATTTTAGACAAAGCGATTTCAGAAGCTGTAAGGGCGATATGGATTATTCACGGACATGGAACGGGAAAACTGCGCCAAGGAGTTCACGCTTTTTTAAAGCAACATCCCCGAATAAGTCATTACGAAGCGGCACCACAAAACGATGGTGGTACGGGCGTAACTATTGCTTATATTAAATGAAGCTTCAAGGTCTTCAACTCCCCTGGGTAGGGAGTTAAATAATTCAACCAAATTTTTCTTTAACAAAATAGAAATTGAATCTAAAGTAAGTAAAAGACAAATTGCTGTTGAGTGGCACCCATAAGAATTTTTTTAGAATCAAAAAATTCTTATGGGAACCCTTGATTGAAATCAGGTAAAAAGCTTGCCAAATTGCAATTTTTTTGCTACAGCTTGTGGAAACCAATATAAAATGTTGAGAGTCTGGTTTCAAAATGGGTAACAGCAACAGCCCCTACCAGCCCGATCACCTATGCTTAAAGTTATGGACTCTGCTGGCGATTCACCCACTATAAGTTCCCAGTGGGAGGATTTAACTAACATTGCCGCTCCGACATCCATTCACTGGGACGATATCAAAGCCCAGATAGATTTGGTACTGTTGGCGCTAGAAGCTTTGACAGGCATTGGTTCCGAGGCAATGCTCAGTGCGGCAATTAATCTGAATTTAGAATCAAGAGTGCCAGACCGGGTGGCGCTATGGCGACTGCGCCAATCTAATCCCATACGTAAAGGTCAAGGAGGCAGAAAAAAATTAGATGTAGAAGAAGCGCGTTCATTAGTTTTGATTACCTGCTACCTTGCCAAACAGCATCAAGAATTGATCCGTCGTGCTGTTGACTTGTTAGAGCAGCAAGCTAAGAACAATCGCAAACCTCATTTCTCAGCTTTATTGGGAGATTACATCGATGCTTTCTGCAACACTTATCAAGAGCGGATGGAAGATTCGGAAAACGTCTCCACAGATATGCTTACCAATTTGGCGCTCAAACTACTAATAGATTTAGTTTTCTATAGTGCGAGCGGTGGACACCGCCGTCTCTGGGTAGTACTCATAGATCGTTCAACAAAATTTTGAAATGTCCAAGACGCATTTACTGCCATGCCTCTATCAAATTCAGTGATTCGTCGGTATACGCCGCCTACCTGCACGTTAGAAGTTTTGGCGCAAAGTTCTCCTTTGTCGCGTTGGATGGGAAAATCCGTTCTCAAGCAGGTCAGATTTAATCTTCATTTTGACGACCCGCGGCAACCAGAACAGGAAAAAATCCTAGTTAAAGGCGACCGGGACCAGTTGGAATCTTTACATACAGCAGTATCAAGCTACGTGCAGGAGATTTTACAACAGTCGCCAGAAAATTTCTGGACTTCGAGAGTTGAGGGGTATTCTGCCAGTCAAATATCTGAAACTACAGCAGTTGAAAATCTTCTTAACTCTGGGCAAGATATTGCTAATTCTAAAAATGAATTTGCCGTAGGTGAAGATATTTATTTACAACCAAACAGCCATTTGACTCATCAACTATTTCTTGGTTCTTTAGCTTCGTCGTCTTCTGGTTATTCAATTCAACTGAGTTTGTTGCAATTGTTTGATTTAGCAACAGCTTTGGACGAATATATGGCTGATGTTGTTGCTTTACCTAGCAGCGATACTCAACAGTCTCAAAGAAGCTTTGGGTTGCCTGCTTGGGCACCTGTGGCCGCAGTGTTGGTATTGGGTGTCGGTTTAATGCCAATTACTTATCAATATGCCAATCGCCTTCGACTACAAAGGAATAGGACGAGTGAAACCGTCGCCAAAGCAAACAAAGAAATTGCAAGTAATGTTTCTCAATCGCCAAAGTTAACCCCATTAGCAACTCCAAATTCTCTAGTTACTCCTTTACCTAACCTATCGCCTTTACCAACATTAGGTTCGGGTTTAAACTTTCCCAATGCGTCTTTACCAAACCCACAGGCATCTCCCAATCTCACAGTAGGAGCAACTCAGAAACCGGGTACTACTTTTCCCTCTGCTTCTACAAATTCTAATAGCAGTTTGTCCAGTATTCCCCTACTGCCACCTGTTAGCAATAATCTCAGTAGTAGTACGGCGACAAAACCGCAAGCTGGCGGACAAACTCTTTCTATAACTCCAAATTCTCCATCTGCTAAAACCTCAGAGGGGAAAGTGGCTCGCAAACCCAATATTAGTGGAAATAACTCCGGAGCAACTCCTAAAAGTAAAATTAACTTGCCGAACTCTAGTTTGCCATTAACTAGTTTACCGCCACTCACAAACCCATCTACCCCGAAAACTCCAGTACTTCCTTCAAAGCAAGCAGCTACATCCTCTCAAAGTGATAATAATCAAGGAAATTCCCCTGCCATCTCCTCTAAACCTAGTAGAGATTTAGCAGCGCAATTAAGAGAGAGTCGTAGAGCAACTCCTGCAAATAATAGCGAAAAGTCCAGAGTCACAACAGCAGCAGCCAACAGCGAAACTTTATTCGATACCAATCAAGTTGTAGAAGTAAGAGATTACCTCAGAAAACGCTGGCAGCCTCCGTCGGGCTTAACGCAGCCTTTACAATATAGTTTGACAGTGGGTGTCGATGGTGCCCTCGAACAAATTCTTCCTTTGGGTAAAGCTGCAAGAGATTATGTCGATCGCGCCGGTATTCCAAAAATTGGTGAACCTTTCGTTTCCCCTAGTCGAAATGGACAAAATGTAAAAGTACGTGCAATCCTCAGACCTAATGGTAAAGTACAAGCTATTCCTGAAAAAGATTAGACACAGTACAAATCGCGGCTTTATGTTGCTTGAAGCCCGGGTTTCTTGAAAGTGGCTAAATTTCAAATCAGTTAATGATTAGAAAAAACCCGGTTGTAGATATTGTATTCGTGGCAAGTGCATTTCTACTTGCATGGGTGATACAAAGTGAGTTAAGTTTAGAATACAATTTTTGGAGTTATAAAATTCCTATAAATACAAGCGTATCAATATGCTTCAATTTTACGTTTTCAAATAAAAGTCTATATCAATTCCTCTAGCTCCACCGGCACAGGTTGGCGACGGCAAACGTCAAGGGTTCCCGTATGAATTTTTTCTTCTAAAAAAAATCCTATGGATACCCGTCACCAGCGCCTTGGTTTTATCAACCAAAGGTGCTTTTTAATGCCCAAAAGTAATCTCCTAAATTTCAATTTCCAATTAACATTTATTGATTTTTAGCTACTACTCACGGTTTTTATTTTGCTAACTATGAATTAATAAGTATAAATACCATCCCCTTAAAGGGTAAGAAAAGTTAACAATTATAGATTGTGGACTATGAACGCCATTAGTGAGAGCGTTTACACTTTACACCAAAACTAAGTAAATTATAATGTTATTTTGGCGGCAACAGTCATGACCTCCAATGATTTTTATGCATCAGAGCATCTCCAAGCGGATATTGTTGAGTTAATCGAAAAATTACCGACATTAAAAAATCGGAAATATATCCAGCAAGCTTTAAATACTATATTGCGACTTACTGGCGATGAAATTGACCGACTAGATTGGAAAATATTGTCCACCTCTTTGGCTGATATGGAACGAGGTTTCCAATTGTTTCATACCTACCAACACGTTCGTAAAGTTACTATATTTGGATCGGCACGTTTATCACCAGAAACACCTGACTATCAGATGGCAAGGGATTTTGGACGCTGCGTCTCTCAATTAGGATTCATGGTAATTACTGGTGGCGGTGGTGGTATAATGCACGCCGGACACGAAGGTGCAGGACGGGAAAATTCTTTTGGTTTGAATATCGAGTTACCCTTTGAACAAGAGGCAAACCCAATTATTGAGGGTGATAACAAACTAATTCATTTTAAATATTTCTTTACTCGCAAACTATTTTTGCTTAAAGAAAGTGATGCTGTAGCTTTATTTCCCGGTGGTTTTGGCACTCAAGACGAAGCATTCGAGTGTATGACTTTAAGTCAAACTGGTAAATTTGGACCAGTTCCATTAATTTTAATCGATCATCCCGGTGGTGATTACTGGAAGTCTTGGAGTGAATATATTGATAAACAATTAGTTAAAAAAGGCCTGGTAAGTCCTGAAGATCCCAGTTTATACACTGTTACAGACAATTTACAAGTTGCTTGTAACGCTATAACCTACTTTTACAAAGTTTATCATTCCAGTCGCTACGTTGGCGATCGCCTAGTGATTCGTCTGAATTCGGAGTTATCTGATGCTGAAGTCGGGAAGCTAAATGCACAATTCAGCGACATTTTGGTGAAAGGACAAATTGAAAAAAGTCAAGCGTTACCGGAAGAAGGTATAGAGGAAGCTTTTGGACTTCCTCGGCTGCTGTTGTACTTTAACCAAAAGGATTTGGGGCGCTTATATCAGATGATTGCAGCGATTAACCAAATGGGGCATCCTTCGGTTGAAGATGCCAAACATCCGGAAAGGAAGTAAGTATTGGGCATTGGGGAGGCAGTCCGTTGCGGAGCCCCCCTCCGTTGTAGGAACTGCCGTCATTGGGCATGGGTAATAAAATGCCCGCAGGTTGGAAACCTGGGGCTAGATAAACAAAGCCCGTCTTCACGGGCTAAAGAATCATAAATTTCCTGTAAAAAACAACATTCTTTGACTTGTTGACTTTTTCCCAGTCTCCGGGCTGGGAATACAGAGATTTTTTCTTACCAGCTACTTATCCAAGTTATTATCCTTTGTTGCGCCAAATTTTCATTTATCTAGGTGTGGTTATAAAAAAGGCGGCAGTTGCTTATGCGGCAGCAGCAACTAGAATTTGTAATAAAGGGCTGGTGGAAGCATCACCAAACTAGAAATAGCAAAAGTCTTTTAATAAAACGGGAATTTTTGAATATGCAATTGTCAGAAATTATATCTAATTTAGAAAATAATAATGGCAAATTACCCCGCCAAGCTTTACAAAGAGCTATCGAAGAAAGGGAAGCCATTACTCCTTTATTGTTAGATGTTTTATCGAATTGTAAAAATAACCTTGAGGAGCTATCAAATAAACCTGACTATATTCTACATATTTGTGCGTTTTACTTACTGGCGCAATTTAGAGAATCTCAAGCTTATCCGCTCCTGATCGATTTTTTCTCAATTCCGGGAAAGATGCCAGTTGATGCAACTGGAAATTTAGTAGGGGAAGACTTAGGTAGAATACTTGCTTCTGTTTGCCATGGAAATATTGAGCCTGTTAAACAACTGATAGAAAACAAAGAAATTGATCGATTTGTAAGAAGTGCTGCCTTTGAATCTTTAATCATTTTAGTTGTCCAAGAAATTATTTCTAGAGAGAAAATAATCCAGTATTATGAAGAACTTTTTTTAAATATTTATGCAGATAAGCCTTCCGTATCTCAAGGCAAAAAAAAACAGGATTATATCTTGGCTGACTTAGTAATGAACAGTTCTATGCTTGCTCCAGTAGAACTCCAGCAGTATATTGAACAAACTTTTGATGAGGGTTTAATTCGACCGCTTGATTTCGAGCGGCGAGAGTTTAAAGAACTATTAGAAATAGGACCGGAAGCCACTTTGAATGCACTTCGTAATGATATTCATTATTCTTTGATTGAAGATGCTATATCTGATATAGAATCTAATTGTTTTATGATATTTCCATTTCCACAAACTCATAATACTTTGACTGAGGTAAAAGGATTTTCTAACTCGCCAAAATCTAAAAGTAAAGTAAAAAACAAGAAAAAAATGCAGCAAGAATCTCGTCGAAAAAATCGGTCTAAGAAAAAGTAATTTGCACCATTATTAGCAATTAACTTTAAATGTAATTACGTTGAAATAGGCTCTCATAGGGAGAATCCCAATTTTTTGAAAAGCCCGCAGGCTGTAAGCCTGGGGCTACGAAAACAAAGCCCGTCTTCACGGGCTAAGAATTCTTCTAGCCCGTGAAGACGGGCTTTGTAAATGTAGCTGCACCCTTTGAGGGTGTCAAGGGCTCCCATGAGAATTTTTTTAGGAGAAAAAAATTCTCATGGGTACCCGTCAGGTAAAATTTTTTTTAAAATTGGGATGCTCCCCTCTCATATTCTTATACCCGGAAAAAATATTAAATCAACGGTGGACAAATAAATGCCCACCGAAAAAACTAACTCAAAACCCAATTAACCAAAGTCCGTACGCCGAAACCCGTTGCACCAGAAGGATTATAACCGTTTTCCTTATCAGTCCATACAGGCCCTGCAACATCTAAATGCGCCCAAGCCGGGGTATCTTTGACAAACTGCTTCAAAAACAATGATGCAGTAATTGAACCACCAGCACGAGGCCCAGTATTCTTCATATCGGCAATACCGGATTTTAAGCCTTCAAAATACTTATCTTCCATGGGCATCCGCCATAATTTCTCCCCGGCGCTTTCGGAAGCTTTTTGCAATTCTGATGCTAATTCATCACTAGGAGTAAATAACCCTGCAATATCATTTCCTAAAGCAACTACACAAGCTCCTGTTAAAGTTGCTAAATCCACGATGGCTTCGACTCCTAGCTTATCGGCAAACACTAACGCATCCGCCAAGGTTAAACGTCCTTCAGCATCAGTGTTATTAACTTCGATAGTTTTGCCGTTAGAAGCCTTAAGGATATCGCCGGGATGCATGGCGTGTCCGCTAATCATATTTTCAGTAGCAGCAGAAATAAAGTGAACTTCCGCATCTGGCTTGAGTTGTGCGATTGCTTTAGCAGCACCCAAGGTAGCCGCAGCGCCACCCATATCAATTTTCATGGTTTCAATACCGCTACCCGCACCCTTGATATTTAATCCGCCAGAGTCGAAGGTTAAACCTTTACCAACAATTGCTAACTTGCGTCTTGGGGTACCTTGGGGTTTATAGGTAAGGTGAATGAATTTCGGAGGCAAATCGGAAGCTTGCGCGACTCCCAAAAAAGCACCCATACCCAACTTTTCACAGTCTTCTTTTTCCAGAATTTCTAATTCTAAACTGTGATCGCTTGCGATCGCTTGAGCGATTTCTGCCATAGTTATGGGCGTTAATTCATTCGCTGGTGCTGCCACTAATTCCCTTGCCAGCATTACTCCAGAAACTATCTGATTCGCACGAGTTACAGCAGCTTCTTGTCCGCCGCAACCTAGTAAATCCACGGTTTCTACTTGTGTTTCTTTTTCTTCCGGCTCTGACTTGAAGCGGTTATCTTGATAAAGTGCTAGCTGTACACCTTCAGCAATTGCCTGTGCAGTTTGTTCAGCATCATCATTCCAAACTGGTAAACTGATACCTAAACTCTTACACTTTTGCTTTTTAGCTAACCTTGCAGCAGATGCAGCCGCACGTCGTAAGCTTTCAGCATTGAAAGTTTCGGCTTTACCCAAACCGACTAAGATAATTTTACGAATAGAACTATCACCACTTAAGCGAGTGAAAGCAGTACTGTTAGATTTTCCTTTAAATTCTTCGCCTTCTATTAATTCTTTTAAGACACCGGCTAACTTCTTATCCAAAGCAGCCAAATCGCCAGTTAAATCTAACCCATCTTCAAATAATCCTAACGCTAAACCATCCCCAGACCAATCTGAAAGCGGTGTGTGACTCCCTCTAATTTCCATGTATTACCCAACAAGTGACTTTACTTGTACCAGTATTGCTCAAAATTCGCGCTTTGTATCGATAGATTAAAGGAGTTGGGAGTTGGGAGTTAGGAGTTAGTTGTTAGGAGTTGGGAGTTGGGAGTTGGGAGTTATGAATTTGGATTATCCCCTTGTCTCCTTTTCTTCAGTTCCCAATTGATTATTGATTATTAACTGTTGACTCGATTGAATTTGCGTCAATATCAAATTTGGCAGTTATGGCGTTAATTATATTTTGTTCAACCGGAGTAGTTTCGTGATTTAGCTTAGCAATTCGGAAACACTGAGCTAATAAAGGTGCTGCAAAATCCCGGTTTAACTGGTTAAGCAGTGTATTCAAGGCTGTTGGTGATTTAATATTTTGCTCAATTGCTTCTAAAGATTTGGAACTAAGGTTTAATGCTTCTAACTGTGGTAGAATTTCTGACCAAGTTTGTTCCGGATGGCTGGCAACAATCATATGTACTAAAATTTGGTCCATTACCGCTTCTTGCGCGATCGCAGTTTGTAAATAGTTTTCGCTTTGCTGCTGTAATTTCTCTATTGTCTCTTCGCTGTTTAAAGATTTTGATGTATCCAGCTTCGTTTCATAAAACCGACAAGCAGCATATCCTAAAGAAAAAATCATTGTGGCGTTAGCGCTTGCACCAATTACCGCACCAGCAAAAGGTATATTTTGCAGTAATTTCAGTCCTGCTGTTTTTAAAAGACGACCGCCTCCTAATCCTAAACCAAAAATAGCCAATACTTCTCCTTTACGAGCCGGATCTTGTAAATCTAACCCGTAGATAGATGCAATTTGATAAACCATTTCTGATTGCAATTCGGTTGTTGCTGCTAAATCAACTGCTAATAATGCCGCAGCAGCACCGGGTACAATACTCGTGGTTAAGCCAATTCCACCGGCTTTGACTGCTTGCTCTATCATGATGCGGTGAGCAAGCTGACTGTGTGATTCGTGAGGGTACTTTCGTTTTAAGTGTTTGACTGCGGCTTCGGCTTTTACCAAGTCAACGCGATCGCTTGCACCTACAAGCCAGTTTAAATTTAAGACTCCGGCTAGTTTGCGAATTAGCCAGTTGTCTGTAATCAAACTGACTACGTTTCCTGCTGTTTCGGTGGCTTGCTCGATAATTTTATGGGTTTGTTTTGCCGCCGCTTCCCCTAGGTTGGATACGCCCGAAACTACTGTAGAACCGGCTTCTAAGGCACTACCACCAACTATAACTCCTACTCCTAAAGCTGTATCGGCGATCGTTCCTCCTACTTCACCTACTGTTTTAGCTAAGGATTCTAGGGGAGATGTGTTGGAATTAAATTGCAATGGTGTTTCTAATTTCTGTTGTGAAGTTTGAGGTTGAACATGAACTTCTGTTTCTGAAGCATTAGGAGTTGACTGAACTGATTTTTGCTCGGCTTTATCTGACATTTAAAGATACCAGTAGATCGATATGAAATTATTTTCTATTTAATCTATATCTGAGCGGTGATTATCTTCACATCCCCCTAACAGCGCAATCTAGCTGCTACTAAATGTAGAAAATTTTAGATATACCAGCCTGCTTTTTGATTTCTGATTGAGTTATTTAGTTTTGATATGATTTAGATTTTCAGATGTATTTGCCAATACTTGTGTTTTTTCAAACTTTAAAAAGCCCCCGTTTTAGATAAATTTTTGTTGAAAACAGAAAAATGTGCCATTTGGGTATGCGGAAAATAAGATATATCTGATGAATATACAACTGTAGATGCACCATTATAGGACTCTGACTGAAGGTCAGGGTCTTTTTTTTGCCATTAATTTAGATAATATTTTATTTTTGTTAAGATCAATATCTTGCTGCTTAAGAGGATGTTTAATAAGTATCGTTTTTAAACGAAGGAAGAAGGAAGAAGGAAGAAGGAAGAAGGCTGGAATTGAGATGGGGATTTAGACCCCAACTCAATTCGTCCACCGTGTGACGGTGGGGAATTAAACCCATATGTTTTAGTTAAAGCAATTATCGTATTATACCCCCTCTTCCCACTTTTTAAGGGGGATAATGGGGGGGGGATATAAAAGTCTACGAATTTTATTTATTACTTTTTGAACATCTTCTAAGGTAAGGAATAGACTTATACCTCTAAATACAAGAACCAGCGGAGGAAAGTTAAGCTATAAATTACAGGGATCAACTAGTAGATATAGTTATAATACATTTTTTTAGGATTAAAATTTATTTGTGAGGCAAATAACTAAAATATCTTACCATTGAATACTTGTAATCACTCTAATTTAATTATGTAAAATAAAAACCCTGTATCTTTAATACAGAGTTTCGACAAACGATCTAGAAATGCTAAGACAGAATAAATAGAATAAATAGACCTCAAGCCGTAAATTTAGTTATTTGGTCATCAAATTCTAAAAATTCATTCTGAAGCATAATTTCGTAAAGATTAATATCTTTTTCTAACAAACAGGCGTGTCCGCTTTCTGGAAGTACTATAATTTTAGAATTGGGAAAAATATTGGCTAACCTTAAAGCTTCTGTAGTGGAAGGCAAAAGTCTATCGTTAGCACCAGCGATTAATAAGATAGGTTGAGTTAATTGACTTAGTTTGTATTCATCGATGTAAAATTCTCGGAGTAAGGATATTCGCCAACGAAGTGTTTCTGGTGGAACTGAGCGCATTGCTTTTAAAAGTTCTTGGCGATCGCCGCGATTTATTCTTGGTAATG
The DNA here is from genome assembly GCA_039820385.1 of Cyanobacteria bacterium J06635_10. GTDB lineage: Bacteria > Cyanobacteriota > Cyanobacteriia > Cyanobacteriales > Nostocaceae > Rivularia. The sequence goes on along the minus strand of JBCBQE010000035.1, from coordinate 981 downwards.
AAGCTAGAAATGGTAACAATCCCAAAGCGCCCGTATCATAAAGAAAGTTTGGTACGAGTTCAGTAAATTGCGATCCCCAGTAAAAAAAAGGGTGAAAACGAAAGCTGGAAGCTGGATTTAAAAGAATTATGCGCTTAAACAAATGCGGTGCTGCGACTGCTACTTTCTGTGCCAAACAACCCCCAAATGATTCTCCACAAAGATACACTGGTCTTTGAGGTGTGTTTTTGATTTCGGTGTAAATTAACTTCAGTACGCTCGATGCAAGTTCATCCCAGCTAGTAAGATCATTTCGGGGTATCGCCAAAGAACGCACGTCAAGAGCAGTTTCTAAACCATCAGTTTGAGTGAGCAATAATTTACCTGAACCATCCATCCCAGGTAAATAAACAAATAACGGATATTCTGGGTGTATTGTTTTTGGAACGAGGAGACAAAGTTTCCGTAAAATTTTTGGTTTATTCATCAGTTACTAGGTTATTGTCAATAGTTAGTTGATAAAAATGTTTGAAAAAAGTATTTGTTGCTACGGCAGCAGTATAAACGTCTAATAATAGCCTTGAGTGAGTAGTTTGTAATTTAGAAGTCAGTTCTTATACTATAGTTCTTGCCTGTTTTCGCAGATTTTTTGATTGATGCTGCGGCGTTATTCAATAAAGACGACCAATTACTGCCTTTGGGCTACAAGCTTGCCGATATAATTTATTCTTATGGGAACCCTTCACCCTACTCAAATTTCTCCGCTCAAGAGCTTTCTCAACGGCAATGACGCGACAATAATTACCCAAGGATGCCAGTTCGATTGATTGCCTCATAAGTTCAGAAGCGTTAAATAAACTTAAGAGTTTTACAGGTACAACATTTGTGTTAACTTCTTCAGAGAAAGTAATTTTAACTAGTAAAACAGGGAAATCTCTGGCATTCGCTTGTATAGGTTGAGGGGTATATCCCGTTAGGTAGAGTAAATTTCACCATCGATTC